>NC_017259.1:307690-615380 GCF_000225465.1 Buchnera aphidicola str. Ua (Uroleucon ambrosiae) | reverse complement strand
GTATTCTTTAGCATTGATTATTAAAGAACTTATTACATTAACTAACTGTGCATAATTAGTGTTTTTTATGTGAATAACTTGTTTATATGTTAGTATTTTATACAAAATTAGCTACAATATTTTTTTATAAATATTTATACTTGCATTCATTGCAGAAAAATAAAAAAAATTACATTATATAGAGAATAAAAATGTTTAATATATCAAAAAAAAATATTTCTTTAATTGTTTCTTTTTTTCTTATTATAGGTTTAATGATATTATGTTGGAAAATATTTACGAACAATCAAAAAACTGATCAAAAACAAGATCTAAACCCGTCAAAATATGAAAATATTATTAAAAAAATTAATAATAAAAATGTTCAAAATTTACATGAAGCAGAAAATTTTATTATAAAAAACAAAAATATTTATGGCACTTTAACTGCTTTATCGTTATCAAAAAAATATATTTTAAACAACAAACTAAACGAAGCATTCATTGCATTAAATAATAGTTTAGAATATACCAAAGAAGAAAATTTAAAGATTCTTTTACAATTAAATATAGTAAAAATAAAGATAGAAAAAAATCAAAATAAACAAGCAATAGAAATACTTAAACAAATTCACAATCATAATTGGGATAATATTATTGAACAAATAAAAGGTGATATATTTATCAATATAAACAAGAAAAAGGAAGCCATTCAATCTTGGAAGAAAAGTTTATTAACAGAAAATTCTAATGCATCTAAAGAAATAATTAATATGAAAATAAACAATATAAAAGACTAAAAAAAATAATAAATGCAAAACAAAAACATACAACGTTTTTATTTAAAAAAAATTTTTAAACAAGAGTATATAATAAAAATGATACCTATTATTGTGCTAATTGGCCGTACTAATGTCGGAAAGTCAACTTTATTTAATGTTCTAACAAAAACAAAAAACGCACTAGTAGCAAATTATCAAGGAATTACTAGAGATAGACAATATGGTTATTGTCAATTAGAATCAGATCAAAAAGTAATATTAATTGATACAGCAGGATTAGATATAAAATGCAATGAAATAGAAAAAAAAGCATGCATACAAACATTACAAGCAATACAAGAATCAAATTTAATTTTATTTATAGTAGATGCTCATGATGGATTAATGCCGCAAGAAAATGAAATTTCCAAAATAATAAGAAAATATCATAAAAAAACTATTTTAATTATTAATAAAATTGATGGTATTAATAAAATTTCTAATATAAATGAATTTTATTCATTAGGATTTAAAAAAATTCAAAAAATTTCTGCTATTCATAATCAAGGTATAAATACTTTAAAAAACAAATATTTAGCCCCATGGATAGAAAAAACATTTCAAAAAACGAAAAACAACAATAACAAAATAGAAAAATTACCAATAAAAATCGCTTTTATTGGTAAACCAAATGTAGGAAAATCTACTTTAATTAATAGTATTTTAAATGAAGAAAGAATGATTACATGTCATGTACCAGGAACAACATTAGATAGCATATCAATACCAATAATATATAATAATAAAAATTATATTTTAATTGATACAGCAGGAGTATCTAAAAAAAAACGAAACACTAATATTATTGAAAAATTTTCAATTATTAAAACACTGCAAACAATTGAAAAATCAAATATTGTATTATTAATAATAGATGCAAGTATTACAATATGTCATCGAGATTTATCATTAGCTAATTTCATTATCAATTCTGGAAAAGGTGTTGTTATTATTATAAATAAATGTGATTTATTAAATGCAATAGAAAGAAAAAAAATAGAAGAAATTATTAAACATAAAATAAAATTTCTTCATTTTTTAAGAATACATTTTATATCTGCATTATATAAAAAAGGTATTTTTCAAATATTTAACTCTATTTATGAGTCTTATCAAGAATCTCAAAAAAAAATCAGTACAGCTATACTAACAAAAACAATGCATATTGCAGTAAAAAAACATCAACCACCTATGATTAAAGGACAAAAAATTAAGTTAAAATATGCACATTTAGGAAGTTCTAATCCACCAAAAATCATTATACATGGTAATCGAATAAAAAATATATCATTATCATATAAGAAATATTTAATAAATTTTTTTTATAATACTCTTAAAATCAAAGGTACTCCTATCCAAATAAAATTTAAAGAAAATTTAAATCCATATGCAAAGAAAAATCACGATTAATATTTTTCTGTAGTATAATTTAAATTGTATAAAGGAATTTCTACTTCAATATCTAAATCTCCAATAATAGCTTGGCAACTCAAACGACTTTCAGCTTCGAGACCCCAAGCTTTATCTAAAATATCATCTTCTTTCTCAGACCAACCTGAAACAGATAAAAATCCCTTTCTTATAATACAATGACAAGTACTACATGCACATGATTGTTCACATGCATGTTCTAATTTAATATTATTTTTTAATGCAACGTGTAATATTGTTTCTCCTTTTTTTGCCTGTAATTTAGCACCTTTCGGTAATATAATTTTATGAGGTAAAAATAAAATATTAGGCATTTATACATCCTCTTTTAAACTATTTAAAATAGAAGAACAATTAATCGTCTTTTTTAATTGTAATGAAAAGAAATTAATACTTGCTTCATCTAATTTTTTTAAATTTGTTTTAATAGCAAAAAAATCATCTTGTTCAATAGATTTTTTTAATTTTTCTTCAAAAAATTTTATTTTTTTTAATTCTTTTGAAGAAATTAAATGTTGATATTTTATTAAAGCATTATCTAAAATATTTAATACACGTACAGATTCCATTTTTTTTTCTTCTTTTACTCTAAAGTAATAATCATTTTTAGAATTTTTTAAAGAATTTTCTACTATTTTAGAAATATTAATATTTTTTAATACAGTATTATTATTAATTTGTATTACTTCTTCTTTGTTACTATTTTGTTCTAATACTGTAACATTAATTAATCCATCTGTATTTACTTCAAATGTTACAGAAATACGAACTAATCCAGCTTTCTGAGGTTTGATATCTTTTAAAACAAAACGAGATAATGAAATACAATCTTTGACTAACTCTCGTTCTCCTTGAACAATATGTATAAGAATAGATTTTTGATTATCTTTATAAGTTGTGAATTCTTTTGTTTTTGAGATAGGAAGCGCAGTATTACGTAATATAATTTTTTCAACAAAACCACCCATTACTTCAATACCTAATGAAAGAGGCATGACATCTAATAAAATTATTTTACGTTTAACATTTATATTAAATAACATATTAGCATGAAGTGCTGCACCGATTGCCACAACTTGATCTGGATTAATATCATTTAATAATTTTCTATTAAAAAATTTTGATACTTGATTATATACTAATGGGACACGAGTTGATCCTCCTACCATAATTACTTCTTCTATTTTTTCAATAGATAAATTAATTTCTTCTAAAAGATTAGAGCAAATTAATAATGTTCTTTTAACAAAAGGAATAATAATAAAATTAAATTCATCTCGAGTAATATAACCTTCCCAATTTAAAAAACTAACTTTAACCTTTTCATATTGTGTTAATTTAATTTTGGTAGATTTAGCAATCTTTAATAATGAAGATTGAAAAAAATCATTGCATTGATCTGATAAATTTGATTTTTTATAAATATAATCGGCTAAAACATAATCAAAATCATCGCCTCCTAAATTAGAATCACCACTAGATGCTAATACTTCAAACATACCTTGATGTAATTTTAATATAGAAATATCAAAAGTACCACCACCTAAATCATATACAAAAATAATATCTTTTTTTTGTATTTTTACACCGTATGCAAAAGCTGCTGCTGTTGGTTCATTTAATAATTTTACTAAATTAATTTTAGCTAAAATAGCTGCTTGTTTAGTTGCTTTTTTTTGAATATCATTAAAATATGCTGGAACTGTAATAATACTTGCATGTATTTCTTGATTAAACAAAAAAATAGCTCTTTCTTTGAGATTTTTTAATATATGACTAGAAACATCGACAGGAGTAATAACACCAGCATCTGTGTGAAAAAAAAGACCTTTTTTTTCATCTTCTTCTATAAAATATGGTAAAATAGGAAAAGTATTTTTGACAAAATTCAAAGAACGGCCAAGTAAACGTTTAACAGAACTAATAGTATTAGAAGGATCTTCAATAGTATTTTTTAAAGCATCCCAACCTACTGTAACAGTATTTTTTTTATAATGTACAACAGATGGTAATAAATAACGTTTTTGTTCATCTAGTAACAATCTGACACGATTTTGTATTACCGTAGCTACTAATGAATAAGTAGTACCAAGATCAATACCTAACAATAATTTTTTTTTGCATTTTTTTTTCAAAAAAATCATATATATACCCTAATTTTCTTGTCTTAAAAATAAATTACGTTCTTTTTGTAAATTAAATTTTATTTTTCTTAAAAATAATAATTTTTCTATTAAAAAAATAATATTTTTGTAGTTTTCTTTTTCAAATTCTAATTCAATATTTTTTTGACAATTTTCTATTTTATTGATTACTTTTTTTATAATATTTTCCCAATTTTCTTGATTAAAACAATTTTTTTTTAAATGATCTATTTCTTCATATAAAGAAAAGTATTTTGTTAAAAAATGATTGTGATTTAATAAAACAGTGTCTGTATTTATTTTAAAACCCTTTAAATCAAGTAAATATATCGCTCTACTTAAAAAATCTTTTAAGGTCTTATAACCTGTATTTAATTCTATTGATTTTTTAAAACTATTTTTTTTTAAATTGGTATCATAAATAAATAAATCAGGATGAAATTTTGATTGTAATGTATAAAAATTTTTAGCAAGTAATTTTTGATTAATTTGAAATTGTTTTGGTAAATTAAATAATGTAAAATAATCCATAATTTCACCTATATTATAATATTTATTATGAAAAATTACATGTTGAAAGAAAGTATTCTTTCAACACTTAATTTAATATAATTAATTTGAATATTTTTTACTTTTATAATCTGCAATAGCAGCTTTAATAGCATCTTCAGCCAAAATAGAACAATGGATTTTTACTGGAGGAAGTTCTAATTCTTCTACTATAGTTGTATTTCGAATAGATTCAGCTTCTGTAATAGATTTACCTTTAACCCATTCAGTTACTAATGAACTTGATGCTATAGCAGAACCACAACCATATGTCTTAAAACATGCATCTTCTATGATTCCTTTTTCATTAACTTTAATTTGTAATTTCATTACATCACCGCAAGCAGGTGCACCTACTAAACCACTTCCAACATTATTATCAGAATTAGAAAAGGAACCAACATTTCTTGGATTTTCATAATGGTCCATTACTTTTTTACTATAAGCCATATTAACATTACCTTATATTAATAAAATTTAATTATGATCCCATTCTATACTATTTAAATCAACTCCTGATTTGAACATTTCCCATAAAGGAGAAAGTTCTCGCAATTTATTAATAGATTCATGAACTAATTTAATTGTATGTATAATATCTTCTTGTGTAGTAAATCTACCTATGGAAAATCGAATAGAACTATGAGCTAATTCATCCTTAATACCTAAAGATTTTAATACATAAGAAGGTTCTAAACTAGCAGAAGTACAAGCTGAACCTGAAGAAACAGCTAAATCTTTAAGTGCCATAATTAATGATTCACCTTCAACATAATTAAAACTAACATTTAATATGTGTGGAACTCCTTGTTGTAAATCACTATTTAAATATACCTCTTCAATATTTTTAATACCATTCCAAAGTAAATTTCTTAATTTTGTTGCATAAAGAAAATCATCATGTATTTTTTCTTTTGCCATCCTAAATGATTCACCCATACCTATAATTTGATGCACTGCAAGAGTCCCTGAACGCATTCCTCTTTCATGACCTCCTCCATGTATTAAAGGTAACAAACGTATACGTGGTTTACGACGAACATAAAGACCCCCAATTCCCTTTGGACCATAAACTTTATGAGCAGAAAAAGACATTAAATCTATATCTATTGCATTTAAATTAATAGGAATTTTCCCTATACTTTGAGTTGCATCTACATGGAAAAAAATGTTGTAATTTTTACAAATTTTTGAAATACTATTAATATCTTGTATAATACCAATTTCATTATTTACATGCATTATAGAAATAAGTATAGTATCTTTTTGAATACTATTTTTTAAATCATTTAAATCAATAATACCATTATTTTTTGGAGTTAAATAAGTAACATGAAATCCTTTACTTTCAAGATATCTACAAGAATCTAAAACCGACTTATGTTCTGTTTTACTTGTAATAATATGTTTACCTTTTTTTTTATGAAAAAAAGCTATTCCCTTTATGGCTAAATTATTTGATTCTGTAGCTCCAGAAGTAAAAATAATTTCACGAGAATCTGCTACAATTAATTCTGATATTTGATTGCGTGCAATATCTACTGCTTCCTCAGCATCCCAGCCAAATTTGTGCGAACGTGATGCAGCATTCCCAAATGTACCGTCTATTGTTAAATAATTCATCATTTTTTCTGCAACTTGATGTTCTATTGGTGTTGTTGCTGCATAATCTAAATAAACTGGAAATTTCATAAAAAATATTTACCTTTAAATAATATTCTAATATTTATATTCTATCATTTTAAAAAAATTAGGTTTAAAAAATTTTTAAATTTATTATTTTAGAATATTATGTAATACATGCTAGACTTTGATGAATATTAAGAATATAATATTTTTTCAATAATTTTCAAAATTGTTAGGGGCGTAGTTCAATTGGTAGAGCATCGGTCTCCAAAACCGAAAGTTGTAGGTTCAAATCCTTCCGCCCCTGAAATAATCTCACTTGTTGCAAATTTTAAATTAAGATTTTAATGAAAAAAAAATAAAATAATTTAAAAGATATCAACATCAAGTTTTTAATTATATAAAAATATAATTCCTCATTTATTTTCATTTTTAAAAAAAATAATATCTAAAATACTATTTTTTCAAAAACATTATAATTTTAAAATAGTTATAAGAAATTGATATTAAATATTTTTTTAAAAATTATTATTTTTTTCTGGAGTTTTCTGAAATGATTCAATATCGTTCTGTTAAAACCACTCATGGTAGAAATATGTCTGGAGCAAGAGCATTATGGCGAGCTACAGGTATGACTGATGAAGACTTTAAAAAACCAATTATTGCAGTAGTGAATTCATTTTCTCAATTTGTTCCAGGTCATATTCATTTACAAGAAGTAGGCAAACTAATATCTAATGCAATTCAAAAATATGGCGGTGTTGCAAAAGAATTTAACACTATTGCAATAGATGATGGAATAGCTATGGGACATTCTGGTATGTTATATTCCCTTCCATCACGCGAATTAATTTCAGATTCAATAGAATATGTCATTAATGCACATTGTGCTGATGCAATGATTTGTATTTCAAATTGTGACAAAATAACTCCAGGCATGTTAATGGCATCATTGCGACTAAACATACCATCAATTTTTGTATCAGGTGGACCCATGGAGGCAGGAAAAATTAAAAAAAATAATAAAACTGTAAAAATCGATTTAGTTGATGCTATTGTTCATGGAGGAGATTCTAATGCATCAAATAATTTAATTAAAAATATTGAAATATCTGCTTGTCCTACATGTGGTTCTTGTTCAGGTATGTTTACAGCTAATTCTATGAATTGTTTAACTGAAGTATTAGGTTTATCTTTACCAGGAAATGGAACATTACTAGCTACTCATATTGATCGTAAAAATTTATTTATTGAATCTGCAAAAATTATTGTAAAAATTACTAAAGCATACTACGAAAATAATAATAAAGATGTTTTACCTAGAAACATTGCGAATCTAGAATCTTTTCAAAATGCAATGATGTTAGATATTGCAATGGGAGGATCAACTAATACTATTTTGCATTTATTAGCTGCAGCTCAAGAAGCAAAAATCAAATTTAATATGTCAGATATTAATATCATTTCTAAAAAAATTCCTCATATTTGTAAAGTGTCTCCAAGTACTTCAAAATATCATATTGAAGACGTCCATCGTGCAGGAGGTGTAATGGGAATTTTAAGAGAATTAAATCATGCTAATTTATTAAATAAAAACACGAAAAATGTTTTACAACTTAATTTAGAAGAAACATTAAATCAATACGATATTTTTAAAACTAAAAATACTAATATCATTAAAATGTTTCAAGCTGGACCAGGAGGCTTGCGTACAATTAAACCATATTCTCAAGATTTTAGATGGAAAAAATTAGATTATGATCGTCAAAATGGTTGCATTCGATCTTGTAAATATGCTTATAGTCAAGATGGAGGATTAGCAATTTTATATGGAAATTTAGCAAAAAATGGTTGTATAGTTAAAACAGCTGGGATAGAAAAAAATAATTATATTTTTTCAGGAGTTGCTAAAGTATATGAAAGTCAAGAATCTGCTGTAGATGCTATTTTAAATAATCAAATAGTTCCTGGAGATGTAATTGTGATTCGCTATGAAGGCCCTAAAGGCGGTCCAGGTATGCAAGAAATGTTATATCCAACAACATATTTAAAATCTATGAAATTAGAAAAAAAATGTGCATTAATTACTGATGGTAGATTTTCAGGAGGTACATCAGGATTATCTATAGGACATATTTCACCTGAAGCAGCAAATAAAGGGATGATTGCTTTAGTTAAAAATGGCGATATAATTCACATTAATATTCCTAATAGAAGTATTCATTTAGACATCACAAAAAAAGAATTATCTCATCGCTTGATTCAAGAAAATGCGCAAGGAACTTTATCTTATAAACCAAAAAATCGAATAAGATATATTTCTGAAGCTTTAAAAGCATATTCTTTTTTTTGTACGAGTGCTGACAAAGGAGCTGTTAGAGATTATCAAAAACTATCTGATATCTAAATATATATTTTTTAAATAAAATAGGAGTTTTAATAATGAATTATTTTAATGCATTAAATTTTAGTCAAAAAATTAATCAAATAAAAAAATGTCGTTTTATGAAAAAAAATGAATTTAATAACAAAAATAATATTTTAAAAAATAAAAATATAGTTATTGTAGGTTGTGGTGCTCAAGGTTTAAACCAAGGACTTAACATGAGAGACTCTGGATTAAATATTTCTTTTGCATTAAAAAAAAACAGTATTTTAAAGAAAAATCAATCTTGGATCAATGCAACTGAAAATAATTTTAAAGTAGATGATTATGAATCATTAATACCTAATGCTGATTTGGTAATTAATTTAACTCCTGATAAAGAACATCACAATGTAGTAACAACCTTACAAAAATTAATGAAAAAAAATTCTTATTTAGGTTATTCACATGGATTTAATATTGTAGAATTTGGAGAAATAATTAGAAAAGACATTACTGTTATTATGGTAGCTCCTAAATGCCCTGGAACTGAAGTACGAGAAGAATATAAAAGAGGGTTTGGTGTACCTACATTAATTGCAGTGCATAATGAAAATGACATTCATCAAAAAGGTTTAGAAATAGCAAAAGCATGGTCTTTTTCTATTGGATCACATCGTGCAGGTGTACTTGAATCATCTTTTATCGCTGAAGTTAAATCTGATTTAATGGGTGAACAAACTATTTTATGTGGAATGCTTCAAACTGCTTCAATATTATGTTATGAAAAATTAATTACAAATAAACATGATCCTGCATATGCAGCAAAATTAATACAGAATGGATGGGAAACTATTACAGAATCTTTAAAACATGGTGGTATTACATTAATGATGGATCGATTATCTAATCCATCTAAAATAAGAGCTTATAAAATTTCTGAAAAAATTAAAAAAATATTAACATCATTATTTCAACAACATATGAACAATATTATTTCTGGAGAATTTTCAAGTGAAATGATGAAAGATTGGAAAAATAATGATAAAAAATTATTAGATTGGAGAAAACAAACTAAAGATACATCTTTCGAAAAAGCACCTATTTATATTAAAAAGATACCAGAACAAGAATATTATGATCATGGTATATTAATGATTGCTATATTAAAAGCTGGAATTGAATTATCTTTTGAAACAATGATTAATTCAGGTATTATAGCAGAATCAGCATATTATGAATCTTTACATGAATTGCCATTAATTGCTAATACTATTGCAAGAAAAAAATTATATGAAATGAATAAAGTAATTTCCGATACTGCTGAATATGGTAGTTATCTTTTTTTTGAATCAGCATACCCTATTTTAAAAAAATTTATATCTACAACACATATATATGATCTTGGTTCATCATTATTAAACCAATCAACTAATAATATTGAATTATATCAAATTAATGACATGATTCGTAATCATCCTATAGAAATTATTGGACGTAAGCTACGAAGCTATATGAAAGAAATGAAAGAAATTACAGTTGCAAAATAAGAATATCTAAAATATTTTTTAAAATTTTGTAATATATTTTATAAATTAAACTTTGTGATTTTATATGTGTCTAAATATTGTTCAAAAAAAAGCTATTAAATATATCAATGGTCCCTGTTTAATATTAGCAGGGGCTGGTTCTGGTAAAACAAAAGTGATTATTAATAAAATTATTTATTTAATTGATAAATGTAAATATAAACCTAATAACATTGCAGCAATTACTTTTACTAATAAAGCTGCTTATGAAATGAAAATACGTTTATCAAAATATTTAAATTGTTTAAAAGTAAATCAAATTATTGTTTCTACTTTTCATTCTTTAGGATTAAAAATTATTAAAAAAGAGATTAAAGAATTAAAATTAAATAATAATTTCACTCTTTTTGATGAAAAAGATCAGATACATTTATTAAAAAAAATATGTCAAAAAAAAAATATAAATAATATTAAATTATTAAAAAAAATCAATTTTATGATTTCTTATTGGAAAAATCAATTTTTAACACCTAAAAAAGTATATCAATTAACTCAATCTCATGAGGAAGAGTTTTATGCATATATTTATGAAAAATATAATAATTATCTTTTTCAAGCAAATATATTAGATTTTGATGATCTAATTTGTATACCTACATTATTATTAAAAAAAAATAAAACAATACAAACTCGTTGGCAAAAAAAAATTTCTTATTTATTAGTCGATGAATATCAAGATACAAATAATAGTCAATATGAATTAATAAAAATGCTTACTCAGTCTAATTCGAATTTTACATTAGTAGGAGATGATAACCAATCTATTTATACATGGAGAGGAGCAAATCCAAAAAATATTCATTCATTACAAAAAGATTTTCATAATTTAAAAATTATGAAAATGGAACATAATTATCGATCTTCAGGAAGAATATTAAAAGCTGCTAATCATTTAATTGCTCATAATACACATTATTATCTAGAAAAAAAATTATTTTCTCAATTACAATATGGAAAAAGTATTAAAATATTAATAGGAAAAAATGAAGAACACGAAGCTGAAAAAATAGTTAAAACAATTATAATTCAAAACATCAAAAATAATACAAAATATCAAGATTATGCTATTTTATATAGAGGTAACTATCAATCTCGTATTCTTGAAAAAATACTAGTAAAAAAAAATATTCCATATTGCATTTCTGAAAAATCATCATTTTTTGCTCGTCCTGAAATAAAATATTTATTAAGTTACCTACGTCTAATTATTAATCCTCACGATGATTATGCATTTATGCGTATTATCAATATTCCTTCACGTAAAATTGGTAAGATTACATTAAAAAAAATAGAAGAAAAGGCTAATCAAACAAAAACAAGTTTTTTTCAAGTAAGCGATAATTTAGAAATAAATAGTTTTTTAAAAAAAAACACTATTAATAAAATTAAAGAATTTATTTTCAAAATTAAAGAATTTACTAAAAAATCTTTTTTAAAAAAATATAATATTATTGATGATATAATTCATGATATTAATTATAAAGAATGGATTGCTAAAACATTCAAAGAACCTAATAAAATTCAAAATAGCATAAATAATATTAATACTTTATCAAAATGGTTTAAAAATATGCTTGAAGGAAATTCATTTGAACAACCAATGAATTTATCACAAATTGTTGAAAGAATGACTATTCGCGATTTTTCAGATGAAAATACAACAGAAGAAAAAAAAAATCAAGTACAATTAATGACTTTACATGCTTCTAAGGGATTAGAATTTTCTACAGTATTTATTATTGGTATGTGTGAAGGTATTCTGCCTAATCAAAAAAGTATTGATAATAATAATTTAGAAGAAGAAAGACGATTAACTTATGTTGGAATCACTCGAGCAAAAAAACAATTATTTTTTACTTATCCTCAAATATATCAGAAATATGGAAAAAGAGTAAACATGTTACCTAGTAGGTTTTTATCTGAATTACCCCATGAAGATTTAAAATGGGATAAGACATACATTTTAAAACAATCTATTGAAAAAATAGAAGAAAACAAATTTAAAATATATAATCTTAAAAAAATTATAAAAAAATAATATAACATCACAGATAAAATAATTATCAATAAATTTTTTAAATTTAGTTTTAAAAAAGTTATGAAAAATGATAGAATATAATTTTATATTATAGAGTTTTAAAATCTATTAATTATAATTTCTTATTTTCGAGTAAAACACTTAAATGAATAAAATAATTGAACTAACTGAACAAAATTTTAAAAATAAAGTTTTACAATCAAAAAATTTTTTTTTAGTTGATTTTTGGGCTCCATGGTGTAATCCTTGTAAAATATTAGCTCCTATTTTAGAAGAAATAGCAGAAGAATATTCTAATATTTCCATAGGAAAAGTAAATATTGAAGAATATTCTAATATTGCACCAATGTATTCTATTCGAAGTATTCCAACACTATTATTGTTTTATAATAGTGAAGTACTAGCTACAAAAGTTGGTGCAATTTCTAAAATACAACTTAAAGAATTTTTAGATGAACACATAAAAAAAAATATTAAAACATCATGAAATACAAAATAAACATATTAAAAATTTAATTTCATTTTAAATTTATCAATAAATTTTAAATTTATATCATAATTTTTTATTTCGAGCGATTTACCCCGATTTTACTAAGAACCCACCATTATGAACCTTACTGCACTTAAAAATATGCCAGTTTCTGAATTAATTACTCTTGGTGAAAAAATGGGGTTAGAAAATTTAGCGCGTATGCGTAAACAAGATATTATTTTTACGATTCTTAAACAACATGCAAAAAGTGGAGAAGATATATTTGGAGATGGTGTTTTAGAAATACTTCAAGATGGATTCGGATTTTTGCGTTCTGCAGATAGTTCTTATTTAGCTGGTCCTGATGATATTTATGTTTCACCAAGTCAAATTCGTAGATTTAATTTACGTACTGGTGATACTATTTCTGGAAAAATTAGACCACCTAAAGAAGGCGAAAGATATTTCGCTCTGCTTAAAGTTAATGAAGTAAATTATGATAAACCAGAAAACGCAAGAAGCAAAATATTATTTGAAAATCTAACACCATTACATGCTAATTCTAGATTGAGAATGGAACGTGGTAACGGATCAACTGAAGATTTAACAGCAAGAGTTTTAGATTTAGCTTCTCCAATTGGAAGAGGACAAAGAGGACTAATTGTTGCTCCTCCAAAAGCAGGTAAAACAATATTACTTCAAAATATTGCACAAAGTATTGCTTATAATCATCCAGATTGTGTTTTAATGGTCTTGCTAATCGATGAAAGACCAGAAGAAGTAACTGAAATGCAAAGATTAGTTAAAGGTGAAGTAGTTGCATCTACCTTTGATGAACCAGCATCGAGACATGTTCAAGTAGCCGAAATGGTGATTGAAAAAGCTAAAAGATTAGTAGAACATAAAAAAGATGTAATTATTTTACTAGATTCTATTACACGTTTAGCACGTGCTTATAATACGGTTGTACCGGCATCTGGAAAAGTTTTAACAGGTGGAGTAGATGCTAATGCTTTACATAGACCTAAAAGATTTTTTGGTGCTGCACGTAATGTAGAAGAAGGAGGAAGTTTAACTATTATTGCAACTGCATTAGTAGATACTGGTTCTAAAATGGATGAAGTAATTTATGAAGAATTTAAGGGAACAGGTAATATGGAGCTTCCTTTATCTAGAAAAATTGCAGAAAAACGTGTATTTCCAGCAATTGATTATAATCGATCTGGAACTAGAAAAGAAGAATTATTAACATTACCAGATGAACTTCAAAAAATGTGGATTTTAAGAAAAATCATTCATCCCATGAGTGAAATAGATGCAATGGAATTTTTATTAAATAAGCTTTCTATGACTAAAACTAATGATGAATTTTTTGATATGATGAAACGTTCATAAATTTTAAATATAAACTTATTTTATATTAAAAAATAAAATATTATTTAAATAATATATATTTATTGAAATATAAATAATAATTTATATCTAATTTTTATAAAAAAAACTGGACAATAAAGATGATTAATTCTAAAATCTAATGATCTTGCTTATTAATGCGCTCGTAGCTCATCTGGATAGAGCACTATCTTCCGAAGATAGAGGTATCAGGTTCAAACCCTGTCGAGCGCACTTTGTTTAAAAATACTTTTAAAAATTGGTGGCTATAGCTCAGCTGGTAGAGCTCTGGATTGTGATTCCAGTGGTCATGGGTTCAAATCCCATTAGCCACCCCAAAAAAATTAAAAACGGCGAATAGCGCAGTTTGGTAGCGCAACTGGTTTGGGACCAGTAGGTCAGAGGTTCAAATCCTCTTTCGCCGACCAAAAAAATTAACTATTTAAACTATTATTTTTAATAATTTTTAATAAAAACTCATTATTTGCATAATGTGAAATTATTATTTTTTTCCAACCTAATTTTTTTGCTAAGATAAATAATCTTTGACCAACAACAAATATTTGACATGTTAGCAACCATTTTGCCTGATGATAATTAGAAATTATTTTTTTTAATTCTTTTAATGTTTCACCATTAGTAATAATTAATGTATCTATATGGTATGCATGCCACTTTTTTATTTCTTCAATGTTGTCTGAAATTTTTAATACTCGTTTATAACATTCAATTAAACTAATTTTAAAACCTTGTATTGTTAAGTATTTCTGAATAAAATTTCGTCCATTTTCTCCCTGTAATAAAATAATTTTATCTTGTTTTTTTATATTTTTATATAAAATATTTAATAATTCTTCACTATTTTCTTGATTTTTAGGAAAAAAAATTTTTTTTTACATATTTTCTTAAACAAGCAGCTGTATTATGACCAATAGCATAATATTTTACATGAGCAGGCCATTTTAAATTATTTTTTTTTAGATATAAATTTGTATAATAAATAGACATTTTAGAAAAAACAAGAATAATGTTCGATTGATATAGTTCAAAAATTTTATTTGATAAGTTTTGATTACTTACACTAGGTGCAAAATTAAAAAAAGAAAAATGCCAAGAGTTTATATTTAATGTATTTAAATTTTTTACTAATTCTTCTCCGGATGGAGAAGGTCGCATAATTAATATTTTCATATATAATAAGAATGGTTTTTATAAAGATTGTTAAGAATATTTTTAGCTCCATTATTCAGTAATTCTTTAGCAAGTGAATATCCCATTTTTTCTCCTGTGTTATACCAACCAATTCTTTCACCTTTTAATATTATTTTCCCATTAGGTGAACCTATTAACCCTCTCAACCAAATTTTATTTTTTTTTAAAATTGCATAACTACCAATGGGAATTTGACAACCTGATTCCAATTGTCTACAAAATGCTCTTTCAGTATTAATTTCAAGAAGCGTGTTGTTATGATTTAATTGAGATAAAAAAAATAAAATTTTTTTATCATGTAATCTAGACTGAATACCAATAGCACCTTGTCCACATGAAGGAAGAGATAATTCTGCAGGTATAACTTGAGTAATTCTATTTTTTAGTCTTAATCTATTTAATCCTTCAGTAGCAAGAATGATAGCATCATATTGTCCTTTATCTAATTTAGCTATTCTAGTTTCTATATTACCCCGTAAAGGTAAAATAATTAAATCTGGTCGATAAGTAATTAATTGACATTGTCGTCTTAAACTAGAAGTACCAACTACAGCTCCTTTAGGTAATTGATTTATTGATTTATAATGATTAGAAACCAATGCATCTAAAGCGTCACCTCTTTTGCATATACTGACTAAACATAATTCTTTTGTAATATTTACTGGAAGATCTTTCATTGAATGAATAGCAATATCTGCTTTATTTTCAAGAAGAGCATATTCTAATTCTTTAATAAATAAACCTTTACCTCCAATTTTTGAAAGAGACTTATTTAAAATATTATCTCCATGAGTAACAATAGGAACTAATTTGATTTTAATTTCAGGATATAGAGACAGTATTTTTTTTTGAACATAATTTGTTTGTGCTAAAGCTAAAGGACTTTTTCTAGTTGCAATTCTTAAGGTTTTATTTTGCATATTACTATTCATATTTAGATGCATTTTAAATTTTATGAATAAATATATTTTTATGAAAAAATAATATTCTACAATTATAAAATATAACAAATAGTGTTATATTGTTTGAAAATTTTATATAAAAAATTTTATATATGATATTATTATTTATTTATTCTTTATAGAATATTACATTTTTTTTGATTGTATCAAAAATGCATTTTCAAATATTTCCCAAAAATTTTTGTTTGTTCGATTACATATCCATTGATTGTTAATATAATTAAAATGATATCCATTTAATGTCGTAGCTAACCAGATTTGTCTTAATATTTCCTGTTTATTAATTATAATTAAATTTTTTTTTGAAAAACTAATAGTCATAACATAATCTTGAATTATATAATCTAAATCAATTTTATTTTCATATAATTTTAACTTATCTTCTATCTGACAAAACAATTTGTTAACTAAAATATAAAAATTACCTTTCTCTTCTTTGAGAATTTTTATTTTCTTCATTACTCAATACCTTTAATTTATTAATGTTTAATATATTAAGTTATATATTATAACTTAATCAAATTTATATCATAAATATCATGTGATATTTTATATATAATCTTATAAAATTGATATCTAATACAATAATTCTTTATAATGAGGAAAATATGAATTTATACTATCAAAATAAAAAAAAAATAAAATTTTCTAAAATGCATGGATTAGGAAATGATTTTATGGTTATTAATTGTATTAAAGAAAATTTTATTTTATCATCAGTGTTTATAAAAAAATTGTCTAATCGACATACTGGTATTGGCTTTGATCAATTATTAATTATAGAAAAATCATATAATCCTTTATTTGATTTTCATTACCGTATTTTTAATTCTAATGGAAATGAAGTTGAACAATGTGGAAATGGTGCACGATGTGTTGGACGTTTTTTATTATTAAAAAATTTAACTAATAAAAAAAAAATTTTAGTTAGTACTAAAACCGGACGTTTAATTATTGAATTTTTATCTGATAATTTGATTCAAGTAAATATGCAAGAACCTATTTTTAAATTAACATGTTTTAATTTATCTAAAAATATTTCACAAAAAAATTTTTCAATAAAATTATTTAATTTAACTTGTAGTCTTGTATCTATCGGTAATCCACATTGTATTTTAAAAGTACAAAATATTAAATACGCTCCTGTAAATATCATTGGAAAAAAAATAGAAAGTAACCCGCTTTTTTTATCAAAAATTAATGTAGGTTTTATGCAAATTGTAAATAAAAAATATATTAAATATAGAGTATATGAACGTGATGTAGGTGAAACTAATGCTTGTGGAAGTGGTGCTTGTGCTGCAGTAGCAGTAGGTATAGTAAAAAACGATTTATCTAATAAAGTTCGAGTTAAATTATTAGGTGGAGATTTAATTATAAAATGGGAAGGTTTTGGGCATCCTCTTTATATGATAGGACCTGCAAAACATATTTATGATGGTTTTATATATATATAAAATTATTTCTTATTAAAAATGAGGCTACATTTTGATTTTATTAAAACATAAAAAAAAATATTTGAAAAAAGAATATATAAAAAAAAACACAAAAAAATTTAATCAAGTCATTCTAGCTCTTTTTTCAGGTGGTTTTGCAACTTTTTCTATTTTATATTGTGTACAATCAATATTACCAGTATTTTCTAAACAATTTTATTTAACTCCTGCACAAAGTAGTTTATCTTTATCTTCAGCAACTATTACAATGGCTTTAGGAATGTTATTTACTGGTCCAGTGTCAGATATGATTGGTAGAAAATCAATTATGTCAGCGTCTTTATTTATAGCAGCTATATTAACAATTATTTGTTCTATGATGAATAGTTGGGTCAGTATTGTTTTATTGCGTTCATTAACTGGTTTGGCATTAAGTGGTGTTGTTGCAGTCGCTATGACATATATTAGCGAAGAAATACATCCTAATTCTTTATCATTATGTATGGGTTTGTATATTAGTGGAAATACTATAGGAGGTTGTTCAGGAAGATTATTAAGTAGTATTTTATCAGAAAAATTTTCTTGGAATATTGCGTTAATGATAATTGGTTGTATTGCTTTTATATCTTCTTGTTCTTTTTTATATTTTTTACCACCTTCTAAAAATTTTTTGTCTATGTCTATTAATTTACCTAAATTTTTAAATCATTTTTATTCTCAATTAAAAAATCCCGGATTATTTATTCTATTTTTAATAGGATTTATACTTATGGGTAGTTTTGTAACTATTTTTAATTATATTGGTTATCGTTTAATCTTAGAACCATTTTTTCTTTGTCAATCTAGTATAGGATTAGTATCTATTCTTTATTTAACAGGAGTATATAGTTCTCCAAAAGCCGGTATTTTAATGAATAAATATGACAAAAATAATATTCTCATTGCTTCATTATTATTAATGATTATAGGAGTATTTATTACACAATTTAATGTATTATTAACAATTATTTTTGGTTTAATAATATTTTCTGGTGGTTTTTTTGCATCACATTCTACTGCTAGTAGTTGGATTGGATCATATACTAATATTTCTAAAATTCAAGCGACATCATTATATTTATTTTTTTATTATCTCGGTTCTAGTCTTTTCGGTACATTTGGTGGATTTTTTTGGTTTTATATGAAATGGCCTGGAATTTCTGCTTTTATTATAATAGTTTTATGTTTTGGAGTATTTTTATCTTTTCAATTAAAGAAAAATAATTTCTAAAAAAAGATATATTTTCTTTCCTAAAATATATTTTCTTATCAAATGCTAAACTTGATTACATTCATTTAAAATGGCTTAAAATTATGCTAGATTTATTTTTTTGTTCTAATATGAATCATAATTTATTAATTTTTTTAGCTTTATTTTTTGTTTTATTTTATGAAGCTATTAATGGTTTTCATGATACAGCAAATGCAGTATCAACATTAATATATACACGAGCAATGTCTGCACGTATTGCTGTTATCATATCTGGAATATTTAATTTTTTAGGTGTGTTATTAGGAGGTCTTACTGTTGCTTATGCCATTGTCCATTTATTACCTAATGATTTATTGCTTAATACAACTTCTACTAACGCTCTTTCTATGATTTTTTCAATATTGTTAGCAGCAATAATTTGGAATTTATTAACTTGGTATTTTTGTTTACCTGCTTCAAGTTCACATGCACTTATTGGAGCAATTATTGGTGTGGGTTTAACACATGCAATTATTATACATGCATCTTTATTATATGCATTTAATTTACCTAAAATAACTAGTGTAATTATATCTTTAATTGTATCACCGATTATTGGATTAATTATAGCTGGTAGTTTAATTTTTTTCTTAAGATATTATTTAAATAATAATACAAAATTTCATCGTATTCATATGACTCCTTTAGAAAGAGAAAAAATAGATGGTAAAATAAAACCTCCATTTTTAATTAAAATAGCATTAATTTTATCATCTATTGGGGTAAGTTATGCGCATGGTGCAAATGATGGACAAAAAGGTATTGGATTAATTATGCTTGTATTAATTGGTATTGCACCATCTAATTTTTTAGTAGATTTACACGCGAATAAAAATGATATTTTTGCAACAAAAAATGCACTTAATAATTTAGAAAAATATTATTTACAGAAAAAGATAAATATATTAAATGCACAACATAATTCAAAAAGATTAAATAACTTAATTATTAAAAATATTATTAATACTAAATTATTACTTAAAACAATCTCAAATTATAATATGTTAAATATTAAACAAAGATTTCAACTACGTCATGTTTTATTAAGTATTGCTAATATGATTGATCAAACCGAAAATGCTGCTGAAATAAATAATGCAAAAGATAAATATTTTTTAATGCAAAACAAAAAAATACTCCTTAAAACAATTGAATATGCACCTACGTGGATTATATTAATAATTGCTTTATCTTTATCAATAGGAACTATGATAGGCTGGAAAAGAATAGTGATAACTATTGGTGAAAAAATAGGAAAAAAAAGAATGACATATGCACAAGCTATGTCTGCTCAAATTACAACTTCTCTTTCTATTGGAATTGCTAGTTATACAGGTATACCAGTTTCTACAACGCACATTCTCTCGTCTTCTGTAGCAGGTACTATGTTAATTGATGGTGATGGAATTCAGCTGAATACTATAAAAAATATTGGTTTAGCATGGATATTAACTTTACCTGTTTCAATTTTATTATCAGGATTATTATATTGGATTACATGTTTAATAATATAAAATATTTTTGTATATATCTATAAAATATTTTAAAATATTAAGAGAGTACATGTTTTATATGTACTCTCAATTTATTCAAAAAGGACGATATATATCAAAACGATGATGTTTAGTGTTAATAAAAAAATTTATTTTATTTTGGGATATAGCTTTTGCATAAGCAGGGCGTTTTATAATAACTCTATTTTTTGCTAATTTTCTAGACATATATAAAATTTTTTCATAATCATCGCTGTGATGTCCTATTAAAACTCTTAAAATTTGCATATTTTTTTTTGGTAAAGATTTATTTTTACTAATAGGGTACATAGGATCTAGATAAATAATATCTGGTTTAAAAATAGAAGATTCTAAAATGTTAATACTATCAGTTGCTATTAAATGTAATCTTTTTTTTATCCAATCACCTATTTTTGTATTTTGATAAGCTCGTTGTAAACCATCGGTTAATAATGCAGCAATTACTGGATGACGTTCTATCATTAAAACTCGACAACCTAAAAAAGAAAATATAAAAGAGTCATTACCTAATCCTGCGGTTAAATCTAATATAAAAGGTATATACGATTTTTTTATTCCTGAAACTTTATATAAAATTTCATTTTTTTTGGTAAAATTTAAACATCGATAATTATTTTTTTTTGAACAAAAATCAACTTTAATAGATTTCTGATTGATATTATTTCGATTATATAATTCTAATGAATCATAATTTGCTAATAATCCTATAGAAGCATGTGGATCATGTTCTAATTTAAATAAATTAATTATATTTAATATTCTTATATTACAAAATTTTAAATTTAAATATATTTTCATATTTTATATACTTTTATTTTTAAATTAATAATTGACTTTTAAAAAAAAATAATTAAAATATAAATTAATAATTTTTTTTTTATATGTTTAGATTAATAAAATATTTTTCTAAAGATATCTTAAAATTAATTAATAATTAAGGAAAAAATATTATGTTATCCAATTTTTCATCTATAAATATAGTAAATCAAAAATATCTAAATAAAGATATAGATATTTATAAAGATACTGTAAAAACGATGTTAAAAATAAAAAAGATATAACTGAGTTAAAAAACAAAAAAAATAATCATTATAATATTCAAGGTGATATTATTTCTGTTCAAGATACAACAAATTTAGAAAATTCATTAATATTACTAGATATCATGCAAAAAGAATTAGAAAAAATATTATAAAAAATATAATATAGAAAATGGAGAGGTACAACAAAATATAGATAATAAAAATGATAATCAAAATATAATAAACAATAATATTCAAGATAATGATACAACATTCATAAAAAAAAATTTTAAATCCATCTGAATTACATGATTTTATACAAAAAATAGAATTATATCATAATAAATTATTAAATTTAAATGTTTCAAATACAAATAAAAATTTTTTTAACCAATTAAAAAAGACAGTGGAAGATACTTATAAAAAAATTAAAATACATACTACAAACTTTTTTGATACTGCTATTTTAAAACATTTTCTTTTTCCATTTAATAATACGAATGTAACAAAACATAAAAAAAATACATCTTTAATGCCTTTGTCTATATATGTTCAACAACTTAAAAGTACAATTGAATCTTCTAAAAATTTTATAAGAACTATAATTGAAAATATTAGATATAAAGGTAAAATCAAAATTATTAATCAATCAAATAATAATCCTACTCATCCACAAAATCAAAGTTCATTTCCTGATCTTGAAACTGTTATAGTTAATTCTAATGATAATCAGGATAATTATTATCCCTTCGATCGATTTGATCAAACATTTGATGCAGAAAAAAGAAAACAAATTTTAAATATAGATAGTGATTTTAAAAATAGAATGAATACAAGTATTCAAAAATCTTATTATCATGATTTTTTTAATGAATATAAATGGACAGTTTTAGATGAATTCAATACATTGCAAAATATTGACGTGATAATTCAAAAATTTCAAGAAAAATATGAATATTTAAAATTATCTAATAAGTTAGAAGAAAGTTTTATGACGGATTCTAATCCATTTCTTGTAATGATAGATAATCATTTAATCCCTATTGATACTCGTCAAAAAATGATAGAAGATTTTAAAAATACTGTTCCTAATATTGAACATCAAATATTAATCTCTACTTATGCAAATAAAAAATTTTTACGTGAAGCATATTTGGAATTTATGTCTAAACATCCAGAAATTAATCAATATAAATTAATTAATTCACAACATACTTATAAAATATATCATTTAAATGATGGTGCAATTAAGTTAATTGCTACTCATAGATCTGATTTAGAAAATCCAAATCATCATTCTACACAAAAACAGCATAAATCTTTTGGAATACGTGCAACTATAGTATTTCCTCCAAATCGTGAACCAATAATGAAATATTCACATTTTTTAAATTAAAAATATAAAATTTTTTAATTGTTTTAAAAAAAAATGGTAGGTTATAGTATATATCCTACCATTTTTTTTAAAATAAAAGATGATTATTTAATAGATTGTTTATGAAATTTTTTTAATAATGCGATATGAACTTCTTTGGGTAGATATGGTTCAACATTACCATTATATTTTGCTATTTCTTTAACAAATGAGGAAGATATAAATGAAACTTCTTTCGATGAAAGAAAAAATATGCTATCTAATTTTGGGTAAATTTGTTTATTAATTGCTGCTAATTTTATTTCATAATCAAAATCAAAGATTGTTCGAACACCTCTAATTAAAATATTAGATTTTTCTGTTTTAGCTAAATTAGCTAGTAAATCGTTAAAACCAAGTACTTTTTTAATATTTTTAAGATGCAATGTAACTTTCTGGGTCAATTGAATTCTTTCTTGTAAATTAAAAATTGGTTTTTTTTGTGTATTTTTAGAAATAGCAATGATAATATTATCAAATATCTTTGTTGCACGTATTATAATATCTAAATGTCCATATGTAATTGGATCAAATGTACCTGGATAAATTGCAGTTTTATTCATATTTGTATTTTTATTTATTTACTTATAAACTCTTAAAGAAGAATAGATATGAAAAACGATACTTGGAAACCTAGTGCTTCTATTAAAAATTTAATTAAAAGAGCAGAAATTATTTCTAACATTCGTTTATTTTTTTTTAAAAAAAAAATTTTAGAAGTAGAAACACCAATATTATCACGTTCAACAGTAACAGATGTCAATTTAGTCCCATTTGAAACTAACTATTATGAAGTTAATAATGATATAGATAAATTAAAGTTATGGTTAGTTACTAGCCCAGAATATCACATGAAACGTTTATTAGCAGCAGGAAGTGGACCCATATATCAAATATCTCATAGTTTTAGAAATAAAGAATTAGGCCGATATCATAACCCAGAATTTACTATGTTAGAATGGTATCAACCTTTTTTTACAATGAAAGAATTTATTTCAGAAATTGATAAATTTTTTCAAAAAATTTTAAATTGTAATCCATGTAAAAAAAGTTCTTATCAAGATATATTCATAAAATTTTTAGAAATTGATCCCTTATCTACTAATTTAAAAGAATTAAATCACATTTCTAAAAAATTAAAACTAAATCATTTAACTTATCTTGAAAATAATATTAATAAATTCATACAATTATTATTTACTTTGCATATTGAACCTCATTTAGGTAAGACTACACCTTTATTTTTGTATCATTTTCCTGCAGAACAAGCAGCTCTTGCAGCTATTCATGAAAACGATTCTCGTATATCAGAAAGATTTGAAATTTTTTTTCAAGGTATAGAGCTAGGAAATGGTTTTTATGAACTGACTGATGTTAACGAACAAAAAAATAGATTTATTAAAGATAATAAAGAGCGTATTTTAATAAATCTTCCTGTACATAAAATAGATAATTATTTATTAGATGCTTTATCTTATGGTTTACCTAATTGCTCTGGAGTAGCAATAGGATTAGATCGATTAATTATGTTTATCTTAAATAAAAAAAGCATTAATGAAGTGATGACATTTCCGTTAGATCGTTGTTAGATTTTAAAAATTTTTACCAATAATTTTCTAAAGTAATATGACCTTTTTCACGACGTAAATGTTTTTTCATATTTCTATTATTTTTTAAAAATAAACATGTATCTTTTATCATTGCAGGATTTCCGCATAACATAACATGCGAGGTATTAGATTGTATTGTTAAACCAACTTTTTTTTCTAAAATATTATTTTGTAATAAAATAGGTATTCTTCCTGTTAAAGAATTATGATTTTTTTCTTGACTAGTAATTGTTTGAATGTTGAGTTTACCATTATATTGTTTGTATAATTCTTGCATCAATGGTAAATAAGTTAATTCATGTTGATATCGTACTGCATGTATTAAAATAATTTTGTTAAACCTATCAAGATTTTTACCTTCTTGTAATATTGAACAATAAGGACCGATAGCAGTACCGGTAGCAAACATCCATAAATTTTTACAATCTGGTATTTCATTAATAACAAAAAAACCAAAGGATTTTTGTTTAATAAAAATGTTATCACCACTTTTCAGATTATATAATATATTACTCATTTTTCCGTTTTTAACGCGTACTATATAAATTTCTATATTCTTATCTTTAGGAGCATTAAGATATGAATATGCTCTTTGAATTCTATTACGATTGGTAACATTAGTATCATCATAAACAGATAATTTATTGAATTGTCCTGCATAAAAAGGATCGATAGAAGCATTTAAAATCAGACTAAATAAATTATTAGTCCACTTTTTAATTGCTAAAACATTTGCAATAATCCATGGATTCATTATCTATTCTCAATTATTGTTAGAAATACAATCATTGTACTTTTTTCTGATAAATACAATGATTGTTTATATTTAAAAAATACATGAAGATTTTTTTATATGTTTAAATTTTATTTTTGATCAATTATATTTGTATTATTAGGAATATTAATAGAAATTTTTTTTGGTTTTTCTTCTTCAGGAATATGGCATTCAAAATTTAACTTTAATAAACCTAAAGATAATTCAGCTTTTTTTACTTGAATTTTATGATCTAAATTAAAGTTTAGAGAAAAATTACTAAATATTATGCCTTTATGTAACCAATTATTATTTTCTTTTTTTTTGCTTTCATTGTGAACTTGTTTTTTTCCTTGAATAGATAACTGGTGATTATGGACAGAGATATCTAATTCTTCTTCTTTAAACCCTGGCACGCTGAGTATTAATTGATATTCAGTTTCATTAATTTGATATAGATTATATTTTGGTGTATCAGAAATAGGTTTTTCCCCTGTTAAAGTACTAAACATTTTATCAATTTGGTTAAATCTATTTGAAAAAATATTATTATCATTAAAATTAGGAACAAATGAAAGAGAACTGTAAGACATAATAAGCTCCTTAAAAATATTTTTGATTATCAAAATTAAAATATTAATTTAAATGTTAATATTTTCTGAAATATTTACTATAAGAAAATTAAAATATCCTTTTATTCATAGTAAGGTTTTATTTTTTTTTTTCAATAGCAAATTAAAAATTAATTCAAAATATTTTATATAATAAAAACATTCATATATTTTCAAACATTTAAAACTGATAAATATTTAAAATAAAATCATAAAATAAAACGACTTAAATCTTCATTAGATACTAATTGATCTAAATGTTCTCCTACATACTGTTCATTAATTTTAATTGTTTTTCCATGATGATCACTTGCATTAAATGAAATATCTTCCATTAATTTTTCTAATACAGTATGTAATCGACGTGCCCCAATATTTTCCATAGATTCATTTACTTTCCAAGCTGCTTCTGCGATATTGCGTATTCCTTCTTTTGTAAAATTAATATCAACACCTTCTGTATTCATAAGAGCTTTATATTGCGCAGTAATAGATGCTCTTGGTTCAGTTAAAATTTTTTCAAAATCATCTATAGTAAGCGCTTGTAATTCGACTTTAATAGGTAAACGTCCTTGTAATTCTGGAATTAAATCTGAGGGAGTAGATGTTTGAAAAGCTCCAGAAGCAATAAATAAAATATGATCTGTTTTCACCATTCCATATTTCGTTGATACTGTACATCCTTCAACTAGAGGTAATAAATCTCTTTGCACTCCTTCTCGTGAAATATCTGGACCAGAAGTATCACCTCTTTTACAAATTTTATCAATTTCATCAATAAAAACAATACCATTTTGTTCTACTGCATTAATTGCTTCTTTTTTAATTTCTTCTTGATTAATTAGTTTTGTTGCTTCTTCTTCTGTTAATAATATTCTTGCATCTTTAATTTTAAGACGTCTTCTGTTTTTTTTATTTCCTCCTAAATTTTGAAATAAAGATTGTAATTGATTTGTTAAATCTTCCATACCTGGAGGAGCCATAATCTCAATTCCCATAGTTGTAGATAATAAATTTATTTCTATTTCTTTTTCATCTAACAAACCTTCTCGTAATTTTTTTCGAAATATTTGAATAGTCTTTGAAAGACTTTCATTTTTTTCATTTTCTGTCCAATTTTTATCTGGTCTTGGAACAAGTACATCTAATATTTTTTCTTCTACTATTTCTTCGACTCGAATTTTATTATTTTCAATATTTTTAATTCGAATCATTTTTATTGCTGCATCAGTTAGATCGCGAATAATTGAATCAACTTCTTTTCCAACATATCCAACTTCAGTAAATTTAGTAGCTTCAACTTTGATAAAAGGAGAATTTGCTAATTTCGCTAAACGTCTTGCAATTTCTGTTTTACCTACTCCTGTTGGACCAATCATTAAAATATTTTTAGGAGTAATTTCATGACGTAGTTCATTTTTTAATTGCATTCGACGCCAACGATTTCTTAATGCAATAGATACAGCTCTTTTTGCTTTTTCTTGACCAATTATAAATTTGTCAAGTTCAGAAACAATTTGAGGAGGAGTCATGTCAGACATAAAGATAATTCCTTATTTTCTGAAAATAGTTCTTTTATAGTAAATGTATGATTTGTATATATGCAAATGTTAGCAGCTATATGTAATGATTTTTCTACAATTTCATGAGCATTTAAATTTGTATTATCTATTAACGCTTTAGCAGAAGATTGCGCATAAGATCCACCTGATCCTATAGCTATCAAATCATCTTCAGGTTGTATGACATCTCCATTTCCTGTAATAATTAATGAAGTATCTTTATCAGCTACTGCTAATAAAGCTTCTAATTTTCGCAACATTCTATCTGATCGCCAATCTTTTGCTAATTCAATAGCAGCACGTTGTAACTGTCCTTGATACATAGCTAATTTTTTTTCAAACATTTCAAACAAAGTAAATGCATCTGCAGTTCCGCCTGCAAAACCAGCAATTACTTGGTCATGATAAAGCGATCTAATTTTTTTTACATTACTTTTCATAATTGTATTGCCTAAAGTTGCTTGTCCATCACCTCCAATTACTACTTTATTTTTTAATCTGACACTTAATATTGTAGTCACAAGAACAGCCTCTTGAAATAATATTTTATTTCTTATAATTTTTTATAAAAAATATCTTATTTATAATATGTAATTAACTATTTTATAAAAATAGTATATGATTGTTTGATAGATTTTTAAAATCACTTGTTTTAATAAAATTTCTATTGCAAAAGTTTAAATATATGTAATTTTAATGATAAAATTAAACTGATTTTAAAATTATTTTTTTATAAATTTTCTAATTTTTGAATATATCTCCATTTTTCTTTTGGTTTATTAGGTAATAAATTATTATTTTTATTGATTTTCATATGTTTGTGATTGATTTCTTTAGAAGAACTATAAACATTGAAAATATTTAAAAAAATAAAAAAAATAAATATGCATATAGTCAAATATATGTATATATTGCGTTTTCTATTTTGTTTTTTTTTTATGAAAATTTATAAATCTATTTTTTTTTTTTTTTTTATTTTATACATTATCTTATCTACATGTAATGAATATATAAATACATTGAAAATTTTTTTGTGAACATATTAATATTTATATTAAAATAATTAAAACTATTATAAATGATAAAAAATATTAAGATAGATATTTATAATTAATTAACAGGAATGTTTTACATGAAAAAAAAAATTCATCCTAATTATTCTAAAATAACTGCTACTTGTTCTTGCGGTAATATAATTGAAATTTTTTCTACTATTAATCATAATCTTAATTTAGATATATGTGCAAAATGTCATCCTTTTTATACAGGAAAGCAAAGAATTGTTGATACAGGAGGTCGTGTTGAAAGATTTAAAAAGCGTTTTAAATTATAAGAAAGAATTAAAAATTGCAATTATTATCTAAGATTTAAGCATCTTTTATCTCTTAATAAAGATGCTTAATGAGCATAATTCTATATTTTATAATATTCGCATAATTATTTTTTTAATTTAAATGATTAAAATAATTCTTCAGAGCTAAATAAATTGCTTGAGCAATTTTATTTTGATAAATAGTTGTTTTTAATTTTTGTTCTTCTAAAATATTGGTAATAAAACCTGTTTCTATTAATATTGAAGGTATGTTAATAGAACTTAATATGCCTAAACTAGCATAGTTTGGAGATTTTTTATGTAGTTTAATTTTTTTTTTTAGTTCTTTTAATATTTTTTGAGCTATTTCTAACTCTATTTCTTTAAAATCATTAGATTGTAAATCTAATATTGTTTTTTTTAAAAATATATCATGCTGATGTTCTTTAAGAATATTTTCAATTTGTTTAGAAAATAATATTATTGATGGTTTTTTTAAATAACTATTAATTTCACGATACATTCTATTTTTTGAAATGATCCAGATGGATGCTCCAGAAACAGATTTTTTTTTAGAAGAGTCTACATGAATAGATATTAATAAATTTGCATGATGTTTTTTAAAAAATTCTTTTCTTTTTTTTATTGAAAGATAAATGTCAGTTTTACGAGTTAATATAGCATGAAACATATGATCATGATTAAGTAATTTACTAATTTTTAAAGCTATTGCAATATTTATTTTTTTTTCTTGTAACCCCTTTTGGCCAATAGCTCCAGGATCTTGTCCGCCATGTCCAGCATCTACTATAATTTCAATTTTTTTTGATTGATGTATCTTGTTATTTTTTGGTATTTTTTTTTTATCACATGTATATTTTCAAAAAAAAATAGTTTATTTTTTTTAGATCGTGTTTTTCAAATAGTTTTTTGTTTTGATTTTCTAATGTCATTAAAAAAGTAAACAGTATTATCCATTTAGAAGAGCAATAAAAAATCATTGCATATTCCTCATTTTTTTCTTGCACTAATTTTAAATTAAAATAATTTTTATATATTTTTTTGAATATGTTTTATGTTATAAATATGGAGCGGGAAACGAGATTCGAACTCGCGACCCCAACCTTGGCAAGGTTGTGCTCTACCAACTGAGCTATTCCCGCAATAATAAACTTCATTTTATATTTATAAAAGATATTTTTCAAGTATTCTTTTTGAAAAAGTTATTTTTATAAAAATTTAATTCTAAAATAGATTCACGAATATCTTCTAATGCTCTATGTACATTTTTTTTTTGAAAATTTTTTAAAATTTTTGGATTCCATCGATAAGCTAATTCTTTAAGAGTACTAACATCAATATTTCTATAATGAAAATAATTTTCTAATGTAGGCATATATTTTAGTAAAAATATTCGATCTTGAGTAATACTATTTCCACACATTGGAGATGATTGTATAGGCACCCATTTTTTTAAAAATACTATAGTTTCAAGTTCTGCTTTCGTTTCATTATATATACTATTTTTTACACGTGTTATTAATCCATTTTCTGTATGTGTTATGGTATTCCATTGATCCATACGTAACATATATTTTTCTTTTTGATATATTGAAATAACTGGTCCTTCTGCAATTATATTTAATAAGTTATCTGTAATTAATGTAGCAATTTCAATAATACGATGTATCTTAGGATTTAGACCTGTCATTTCTAAATCTATCCAAATTAAATTATTTTGATTAATTGTCATTATGTTTTTTTATTTCTTTAAACCTGATTATTTTTCTAATAAAGTTAGCTAATAATATTTCTTAAGAATTAAGTATATTGATAATTAATTATAATTTTAATTATATAATATTTTATTTATTAAACATTTAATATATATTAAAAATATTTTTAAAAAATAAGTATATTATTATCTATCAAAAATATAAAAAAATAAATATAAAACATTATTTAAAATTTAATAATTTTTAAACATATGCGCAATAAATATAAAAGCAATACAACTAAAATTAGTGCTATTTTAAGAGAGATGAATTCTGTGATGAAAAATATTAATTTGAATCATACTAAATCATATCAACATTTACAAAACCACTTTAAAAAAATAGAGCATGTACATTTAAAAGAACTATTTTTAAATGATATTAATCGATTCAAAAAGTTTTCCATTTTATTTGAAAAAGAAATGTTAATTGATTTTTCAAAAAATCGCATGACTGATGAGACTTTGAAATATTTAATTAATTTAGCTCAAGAAACGGATGTAAAATCTGCAATAAAACTAATGTTCTCTGGAGCTAAAATAAATCAAACAGAAGATCGTTCTGTTTTGCATATAGCATTACGTAATCGAGCTAATTATCCTATTATTATTAATAATTGTAATATTATGTTAGAAATAAATTGTTTATTAGAAAAAATGAAAAACTTTTCACAAGATGTAATTAATGGAAACTGGAAAGGTTATACAGGTAAATCAATTTCAGATGTTGTCAATATTGGGATTGGTGGATCTGATTTAGGTCCATATATGGTTAGTGAAGCACTATATCCTTATAAAAATCATTTAAATATACATTATGTTTCTAACATTGATAGTAGTCATCTTTTAAAAGTATTAAAACAAATACATCCTGAAAAAACTATTTTTTTAATAGCTTCTAAAACATTTACAACAGATGAAACTATTACAAATGCAAAGAGTGCAAAAAAGTGGTTTTTGAATTATTCTAAAGATATAAAAACTTTAGATAAGCATTTTTTTGCTTTATCTGCTAATGTTAGCAATGCTTTAAATTTTGGTATTAATATAAACAATATTTTTAAATTTTGGGATTGGGTCGGTGGACGTTTTTCATTGTGGTCTTCAGCAGGGCTATCTATTATATTATCGATTGGATTTAATAATTTTGAAAAATTTTTAGATGGTGCGCATGCGATGGATAATCATTTTTATAATACTGATTATTATCATAATATTCCAGTATTATTAGCTTTGATTAGTATTTGGTATACTAATTTTTTTGGTTCTGAAACAGAAGCAATCTTACCTTATGATCAGTATATGCATCGTTTTTCAGCATATTTTCAACAATCTAATATGGAATCAAATGGAAAATCTATTAATAGAGATGGTAAAAGAATATTTTATCAAACAGGTCCTATTATTTGGGGTGAACCGGGAACTAATGGTCAACATGCATTTTATCAATTAATACATCAAGGAACTAAATTAATTCCTTGTGACTTTATTGCTCCAATTTTATCACATAATGATTTAGAAAACCATCATCTTAAATTAATATCTAATTTTTTAGCTCAAACACAAGCATTAGCTTTTGGTAAATCGCATGATACAGTTTTACACGATTTAATATTATCTCAAAAAAATCAAAAAGAAATTAATAGAGTTTTACCTTTTAAAATATGTGAAGGGAACAAACCTACTAATTCAATATTAATACGAAAAATTACTCCTTATAATTTAGGTGCATTAATTGCATTATATGAACATAAAATTTTTGTTCAAGGTTACATATTAAATATTTTTAGTTTTGATCAATGGGGTGTTGAAATTGGAAAAGAATTATCTAAAGATATTTATTATAATTTAAAACATAATCTTCATAATAATAATTATGATTCTTCTACTCAAGGATTAATTCATTTTTATAGATCTTTTAATACATAAAACTTTAACTTATAAAATATTTATAAATAGAATTTAAATATTTTATTTTATCAAACTGGTTAAATATATTTTTTAGTGTATAAAAATAAATAGTTTATTATTTCTTAATACTTTAAAAAAAATATTTTAATGTTTTAGTTACATGGAAATATGAGTATTGACTATGTTAATATCAATTAAATTAAAAATACAAAATTTTGGTCAATTTTTAAGTAGCATGATTATGCCTAATATAAGTATTTTTATTGTATGGGGGATACTGAATGCTTTATTTATTCCATTAGGATGGCAACCGAACAAAAGTTTAGAACAATTAATTGCACCGATTATTTTTTATCTTTTACCTATATTAATTGGATATACTGGAGGTAGTTTAATTTCAGGTTCAAGAGGTGGATTAGTTGGCTCTATAGCTACCATAGGAGTTATTACTAGCACCGATATGCCAATGTTATTAGGTGGAATGATTGTCGGACCTATCAGTGGTTGGATGATAAAATATATTGATAAAAAAATAGAAAATAGAATTAAAAATGGTTTTGAAATGTTAGTTAATAATTTTTCTATTGCTATATTAGGAGTATTATTATCAATTATTTCATTTTTTACAATTGGACCATTTATTGAATGGTTAGCGCATGGTGTAGAATATTTAATTAAAATGATGATGCATTATAATTTATTACCTTTTATAGCTATTATTATTGAACCTGCTAAAATATTTTTTTTAAATAATGCTATTAATCATGGAATTTTTTCACCATTAGGTATTCAAGAAGCATCAGAACATCATATTTCTATATTTTTTTTAATTGAATCAAATCCAGGTCCAGGATTAGGTGTATTAATAGCATGGTTCTTTTTCGGAAAAGGAGATTTATCTAAATCTTCAGGGGGAGCTGCGATTATTGAATTTTTAGGTGGAGTTCATGAAATTTATTTTCCTTATGTTTTAATTAAACCAAAATTAGTAATTGCTCTTATTTTAGGTGGAATGAGTAGTATTTTCACACTAGTTTTTTTAAAAGGCGGATTAGTTTCAACAGCATCACCAGGTTCTATTCTATCTATTTTAGCTATGACTCCTAAAGGTTATTATTTAGTTAATATTATTACTGTGTTTTGTTCTTTTTTAATTTCTTTTATAAGTGCTGCTTTACTATTAAAATTTCAATATACACAAGAAAATGATAAAAAAAATTTTCAAAAACATGAAAATTCTATTGATTCGAAATGCTTCATTAATAATTTAGATGATAATATTAATCCAAATATAATAAAAACTATTATCGTTGCTTGTGATGCTGGCATGGGATCAAGTGCATTGGGTGCTAGTATTCTTCGTAAAAAAATAAAAAAAGCTAATTTAAATCATATTTCTGTTTTAAATACAGCAATTAATTTATTACCTAAAAAAACAGATTTAGTTATTACACATCAAAATTTAACATCTCGTGCTCAAAAATATGCTCCATATGCTCAGCATATATCTTTAAAAAACTTTCTTAATGATAATTTTTATGATAATTTAATAAAAAAATTAGTACAAAATTCTGTTAATTTAAATGTTAATAATATAAATACTTTAGAATTATATGATAAAAAAGAACCATTAGGTTTATTTCGCTTAACTGAGAAAAATATTTTACTTAATCAATATGCTGAGAATAAAGAAGAAGCTATTAATATTGTTGGAAAAAATTTATTTGAACAGGGTTATGTTAAGTCTAATTATGTTCAATCAATGTTAGAAAGAGAAAAATTATCTTCTACTTGGATTGGAGAATCAATAGCATTACCACATGGAACCATTGAGTCAAAAGATTCTGTTTTAAACACCGGAATAATTTTTTGTCAATTTCCTAAAGGTGTTCGATTTGGAGAAGAAATTGATGATATTGCTTATCTTGTTATTGGCATTGCAGCTAAAAATAATGAACATATTATGGTAGTCAGTAATCTAACTAATGCTTTAGATAATAAAAAACTATTAAAAAATTATCTACTACTCATAGTAAAAGTGAAGTATTATCACTGTTAAATATGAAATAAATTCAATTTTCTTTTAATTTTAACTTTTAATTTTAAATATAACACTTAATTGGATCTATTTATGAAAGCACTCCATTTTGGAGCTGGAAATATTGGACGTGGTTTTATTGGAAAAACATTATCAGAATCTGGATTTAATGTTGTTTTTGCTGACCTTAATCAAGCTATAGTTAATGCGATTAATAATAAAAGAGAATATTCAGTTAAAACAGTAGGTATCGATACATATAAGATTACTAATATCAAAAATGTTACTGCGATAAATTGTAATAACTCAAAGATTTTTGAAGAAATTGTTTCAGTTGATTTAATTACTACTGCAGTTGGTGTTAATGCATTGAATAATATTGCGATTATTATTTCAAAAGGCATTATGTTAAAAATTAAAAAGCAATGTGTAAAACCGCTAAATATTATTGCCTGTGAAAATAAAATTAAAGCCAGTTCTTTTTTGAAAAAAGCTATTCTAGAAATATTACCTAATAAACATCATCATTATTTAAGTCAATATATAGGTTTTGTAGATTGTAGTATCGATACTATTATACCTATATCAAAGCATAATCAATCTAATTTATCTATCATTGCTGAAGAATTTAAAGAGTGGATTGTAAATCTTAATCAATTCAAAGGCGTTATACCTAAAATTATTGATATGCAATTGAGTAATTATTTAAATCCATTTATCGAACGAAAATTATTAACGTTAAATACAGGACATGCTGTTGCAGCTTATCTAGGTTTAATAAAAAACTATAAAACAATACAAGAAGCTATTCAAGACCCAAAAATACGAATAATTGTTAAATATGCTATGGAAGAAAGCGGATCAGTTTTAATAAAGCGTTATAATTTTAATAAAAATCATCATTTAGATTATATTAAAAAAATTTTCCTGCGCTTTGAAAATAATTTTTTATCAGATAGTCTTGAAAGAATTGGACGAAATCCATTGCAAAAATTAGGGATAGAAGAACGTCTAATCAAACCTATTTTAGGAAGCATTGAGTATAAATTACCCTATTCTAATTTATCTAAAGGTGTTGCAGCTGCATGTCATTATTTGAATGTAAATGATTTAGAATCAATAAAACTAACATCTTCAATTAAAAAAGAAGGTATAGAAAAGACTTTAAGAAATATTTGTAATTCAAAGTTAATTCAAGAAGCAATATGTTGTATTAAAAAATCATATTATGAGATATTAAGAGAAATAAAATAAAATTATTTTATCAATTATTTATACAATAAAAATTATTAAAAAAAGATTTTTTAATAAAAAATAATATAAGAATAATTATTGAGTATTTTCAAAATAAAAAAGATTTATTATTTTTTGATATTGAATTTTACTATAAAAAATAATATTCAATAGCGAATTTTAATATTTTTAAGATTTACCATCATTCAAAATATTACATATTATTTTGTTATTATTGAATTTTTTTTATTATTAAAATTAATAAAGATATTTTTATCACTTTTTATTTAATTCATTTTAATACATATATTGAAAAGAATATTTTTTCGATTAGTGCTGTTTTATTTTTTTATTTTCAAAAATATAGTACATTAAAAAAATTAAAAAATAATAATTTACTAAATGCTTTATATTATAATGAAAAAATATAATAGATCAATATAAAAATATTTAATGCAATTTTTTAAATATTTTATTTTAAAATTTATTACTTTGATTCTTAAAAAAAATATTTTCTGATGATTTTTAGATTTATTTTTTTAGATTTGTTTCTGGTAGTAATTTAAAAAATATTTGTTTTACTAAAATATTATTAATTATAGAATATCATTAATTATATGAGATAAATGTTATTTTATTCATGAGTTTTTTATAAAAAAAGAATTTTAGATCAAAGTGCAAACAATAATATTTAAAAAAAATAAAAAATATTTAAATATTTTCGAAAAAATATTTAGTTATACTTTACGATGAAATAATATATAAAATAATTTCAATATAAAATTTTTTATTAACTAATATTGTATATTGATAAAAAATAATATTAACTTTAGAAGTTATAAATTTTTTTATATAAATATATTTATTAAATTAAAAAATTTTATTTTATTTAAAAAAAATTTATTTTGATTAAGCGATAAAATTCTTTAATCGTAATATTTAAAATATTTTTGGATATATCATTATAAAAAAATCAATATTAATAAAGAATTATGTATTTTAAAAATATAAATTTATATCAGACTAAACCTGTTATTATTTTTTTAATGGGCCCAACAGCATGTGGAAAAAGTAAATTTGCTTTATATCTAAGAAAATATTTACCAATAGAATTGATTAGCGTAGATTCTGCATCAATTTATCGTGGAATGGATATTGGAACAGATAAACCAAGTATTAATGATTTATCTGTTCATCCCTATCGTTTATTAAATATTAAAGATCCAATTGAAAATTATTCAGCTGCAGAATTTCGTCATGATGTTTTAAAAGAAATTAATAATATAATTAAATTAGGAAAAATACCATTTCTTGTTGGTGGTACAATGTTTTATTATCATGTCTTATTGTATGGATTATCTAATTTACCATCATCAAGTATTAAACTTCGTCAATACTTATTAGATAATAATAAAAATAATTTTTATTTACATAAAAAATTAACATTAATAGATCCTATTTCAGCACAACGTATTCATAAAAATGATTTTCAAAGAACAATTAGAGCATTAGAAATTTTTTATCTTTCTGGAAAAACTTTAACAGCATTAAAAAAACATCATTATAATAAATTACCATATAATGTTTTGCAATTTGCATTAATACCTCCAAGTAAAGAATGGTTAAATAATCAAATTGAAATGCGCATAAGAAAAATGTTAATTATGGGTTTTCAAAAAGAAGTTGAAGCGCTTTTTTTAAGAGGTGATTTACACATTAATTTATCATCTATTCGATGTATAGGATATCGTCAAATGTGGAATTATCTTGAATATAAAAATAGTTATAAAGAGATGTTTAATCAAATCGTTTATGCAACAAGAAAGCTTGCTAAAAATCAATTGACATGGTTAAAAAAATGGAAAAATATTAATAAAATATTGTGTAATTCTAATCCTGAAATATTATTAGAAAAAATATTAAAAAATCTTTAAAGATATAAAATAATTTAAATATATTTAATAACATTTTTTAAAAAAATGTATATTTGATTATTAAAATATATAGAATATATTATTTTGGTATGTGTTTATATGTATTGTCATCATAAAACTAATCAAATGAGGTATAAAATGGTTTGGAATAAACCAAATGATAATAAGCCTGAATTAGATCCATGGGGGAAAAAAAATAGTAATAATAAAAATCATTCAGGAAATAACAGTGAGACTAAAAATACTATCTCAGATGTAAAAAAATTTTTATGTAGTCTTAAAAAGATTATTAATTATAATTCTAATTCATCTCATTCATCTAATTCATCGAATTCGTCTTATTCATCAAAAAAGATTATTAATCCTATTTTAATAATAATATTTATTAGTTTTTTTATTTGGTGTATTAGTGGTTTTTATACCATTAAAGAAGCTGAACGTGGTGTAGTAACCAGTTTTGGAAAATTTAGTCATTTAGTAGAACCTGGATTAAATTGGAAGCCAATTTTTTTTCATGAAGTACAAGCTATTAATGTTGAAACTGTACGTGAATTAGCTACTTCAGGTATAATGTTAACTGCAGATGAAAATGTAGTGCGTGTCGAAATGAATGTGCAATATAAAATTACTGATCCTAAAAATTATCTTTTTTCTGTATTGTATCCTGATGATAGTTTGCGTCAAGCAACGGATAGTGCATTGAGAGGCGTTATTGGACATTCTACTATGGATAGAGTCTTAACAGAAGGGCGCACTTTAGTTAGAAGTGATACTCAAAAAGAAATTGAAGAAATAATTAAACCATATAATATGGGTATTACAATATTAGATGTAAACTTTCAAACGGCTAGACCTCCTGAAGAAGTAAAAGCTGCTTTTGATGATGCAATTGCTGCTCGTGAGAATCGTGAACAATATATACGTGAAGCTGAAGCATATTCTAATGAGGTGCAACCAAAAGCTAATGGAAGAGCGCAAAGAATTTTAGAAGAAGCAAAAGCATATTCTTCAAGTATTATTCTCAAAGCTCAAGGTGAAGTAGCTCGATTTAATAAAATTTTACCTCAATACAAATTATCAAAAAAAATAACATTAAAACGTCTTTATATAGAATCTATGGAACGGTTATTGCAAAATAATAAAAAAATATTTATTGATAAAAAAGATAATTCAGCATTTTTTATATCTTTAGATAATTTTTTTTCTAATATGAAATCAATTAATAACCATGTTAATTTTCAAAAAAAAAATATTTTGAAAAATAAAAAAAATAATAATAAAAGTGATCTTTCTTCATTAGCCCCTGAGAATATTTTAGAAGAACGTCGTGTTAATTCTGTTCGAAGTGATTTTAAAAATATGGAAAAGAATAAATATGAATAAAGTTGTTATTTTCTTATCAAGTATTTTTATTTTTTTATTATCTTCTTCTCTTTTTATTGTAAAAGAAGGAGAACGTGGAATTGTTTTACAATTTGGAAAAGTGGTACGTAATAACCAACAAAAAACAGTTGTATATAATCCAGGCTTACATTTTAAATTACCATTTTTAGAAAAAGTTAAAATGTTAGATGTTCGTATTCATACTATGGATAATCAAGCAGATCGTTTTGTAACTAAAGAAAAAAAAGATTTGATTGTGGACTCTTATATAAAATGGCGCATTAATGATTTTAATCGATACTATCTTGCTACTGGCGGAGGAGATATTTTTCAAGCAGAAGTATTGTTGAAAAGAAAATTTAGTGATCGATTACGCTCTGAAATTGGTCGTTTAAATGTTAAAGAAATTGTGACAGATTCGCGAGGAAGATTAACTACTGATGTTCTTAATGAATTAAATAAAGGAACAATTAATCTAGAAAAAACATCTGCAATTAACGTGAATAGTATGAATGCATTAGGTATTCAAGTAGTAGATGTACGTATTAAACAAATTAATTTACCTATTGAAGTTTCGGATGCTATATATAATCGAATGAGAGCTGAAAGAGAAGCAGTAGCTCGTAGTCAACGTTCTCAAGGTCAAGAACAAGCGGAAAAAATACGTGCTGCAGCTGATTATCAAGTATCAACTATATTAGCTCAGGCGCAAAAAGAATCTTTAATTATCAAAGGCGAAGGAGAAGCTGCAGTAACAAAATTATTTGCAAATAATTTTAGTAAAGAACCAGATTTTTATTTTTTTATTCGTAGCTTGCGTGCTTATGAGAATAGCTTTAAAAATAATGAAAACATTATGTTAATTGATTCAAATAGTATTTTTTTTCAGTATATAAATAAAATAATGAAGCTAAAAGATTAATGCCTGAAATATAAAAATAAAAAATTGTAATTGTAATAGGTGGTATAAATAAAAAATGAAGAAAAATATTGTTATATTAGGCACACAATGGGGTGATGAAGGAAAAGGGAAAATAGTAGACTGTATTAGTTCAGATGCTGCATATGTTGTAAGATATCAAGGAGGACATAATGCTGGTCATACTTTAGTTATCAATGATCAAAAAATTGTTCTTCATTTAATTCCATCTGGATTATTGCATAAAAATGTTATTGGTATTATTGCAAATGGAGTTGTAGTTTCACCTACGGAATTAATAAAAGAAATACAAATGTTAGAAAAAAATAATATTATTGTTAATAAACGTTTATTTATTTCTAGTTCTTCTCCTTTAATTTTACCATATCATATTGAAATGGATCTTGCTCGTGAAAAAAAATTAGGCATGAACGCATTAGGAACAACAGGAAGAGGTATTGGACCTGCATATGAAGATAAAATTGCACGTCGAGCTTTACGTATAGGAGATTTAAAAAATGAAAAAACTTTATCTGTACGTTTAGAAAAAATAGTTGATTATTACAATCATCAATTCGTTAATTTTTATCAATATAAATCAATGAATTATAAAATAATTTTAAATAATTTATTACCAATAATAGAATTAATTTATGATATGATAAAAGATACTACTAATATTTTACATTCAGCTATTAAAAATAAGAAAAAAATAGTTTTTGAAGGTGCTCAAGGTACTTTATTAGACATTGATCATGGTACATATCCTTATGTAACTTCTTCTAATAGTACTATTGGTGGAGTAATGACAGGAACAGGAATAGGACCTAGAAATATAGATTGTATTATTGGTATAACAAAAGCATATTCTACAAGAGTTGGTTGTGGTCCCTTTCCTACTGAATTATTTGATAATATAGATAAACATTTTTCTAGTAAAGGTCATGAATTTGGTTCTACAACTGGAAGAAAAAGAAGAACAGGTTGGTTAGATGCTGTATCTTTATGTCGATCAGTGCATATTAATTCTATTTCCAGTTTATGTATAACAAAGTTAGATGTATTAGATGGATTAGATGAAATAAAAATTTGTACATCTTATAAAAATATTTATACTTCAGAAATAATATTGTTTCCTGACATCAATGAATGGGACGATGTTTTACCAATATATGAAACTCATCCTGGATGGAAGCAAAAAACATTAGGTATAAAAAAAATAGAAGATTTACCAAAGCAAGCACGTAATTATATCAATCGTATACAAGAAATAACAAATATTCCTATTAGCATCATTTCTACTGGTCCAGATCGTTCAGATATTATTTTTATTAATGATATTTTTCATATCAAAAAATCAATCATTTAAAATTACAATAATAAATTCATGATTGATTAATATATCATCATATTTATTATCAAATAATATATATGGAGAAGTAAATATGGTAGTCAATTCCTACCAAAAAAAAGTAATTAGTAAATGTCATAATTCTATTCCTAGTCGAGAATCTATCATTTTATGGTTAAAAAAATCTACAAACTTTATCAGTCAAAAAAATTTAGAAAAAAAATTTTGTATTCATAATGAAGAAAATAAGAAAATATTACGTCGTAGATTACGATTAATGGAACAAGATGGCCAAGTAATATATATTAAACATCGTTTTTATACAGTTCCTGAAAATTGCAAAATAATTAAAGGAACAGTAATAGGACATAAAGATGGTTATGGTTTTTTAAAAACAGAAATATTGAAAGATGATCTTTTTTTATCATCAGAACAAATGAAATATTGTATTCATGGTGATATTATCCTTGCTTATATTGTTTCTTCTAATAAATATAAAAGAAAGTCAGCAAAATTTTTAAAATTATTAAAAGCAAATAATATATTAATTGTTGGTAGATATTATGTTAATAAAAAAATTAATTTTGTTATCCCTGATGATGCGCGTTTTAATTTTAAAATTTCTATTATTTCAGATTTTAAAGATAAGATTGCTATAGGATCTATTGTAGTTGTAAAATTAATACAAAAATCTATACGAACTATCAAAATAAAAGGATATATAGTAGAGATTCTTGGAACAAAAATGGGTACTAATTTAGCTATAGATATCGCGTTACGTACATATTCTATTCCTTCTGTATGGTCAAAAGAAGTGAAAAATCAATTATATGATATTAATAATAAAGCAAAAAAAAATGATTTTAATCATCGTATTGATTTAAGACATTTACCTTTTATTACTATTGATGATGAAGATGCTCATGATTTTGACGACGCTGTTTTTTGTAAAAAAAAAAATAATACAGAAGAAAATTGGAATTTATGGGTAGCTATTGCAGATGTAAGTTTTTTTATTGAACCTAATACCGCTTTAGATAAAGAAGCTTTTTCAAGAGGAACATCTATATATTTCCCATCATTAGTAATACCTATGTTTCCAGAAAAAATTTCTACAGATTTATGTTCTTTAAAACCTTATGTTGAACGTTTATGTTTAATTTGTGAAATGAATTTATCTCATAAAGGCGAGTTAATAAGTTATAAACATTATGAAGCAGTTATATGCTCTCATGGACGATTTACATATAATGAAATTGCTAAAATATGGCATGGTGATCTTATTTTACAAGATAAATATAAAAAATTTTTAAAAGATATTCAAAATTTATTTTTTTTACAAAAAATTTTTAATCAGTATAAAGTATCTAAAAAAGGTATTTATTTTAATAATATAGAGCCAAAATTTATTTTAGATTCTAATTTTCGTATTAAAAAAATATGTGAAAAAATTCGAAATGATGCACATAAATTTATTGAATCATGTATGATTTTAGCAAATATATCTTCAGCTTGTTTTATTCAAAAATATGCACATCCTGTTTTATTTCGTAATCATGCACCCCCAAAAAAAGAAAATATTGTTCGTCTACGTTTGTTTTTACATGAAATAGGTTTAACATTATCAGGTGGAGAAATACCTCAATCTATTCATTATTCTAATCTATTAAAAAAAATTGCTAATCATTCTCAATATGAAATTATTCAAACAATATTACTACGTTCTATGACACAAGCTATATATTCTCCTGATAATTGTGGTCATTTTGGTTTATCTTTATCTAGTTATGTACATTTTACTTCACCTATTCGACGTTATCCTGATTTAATAGTACATAGAATTATTAAATATTTATTATTGCATGATAAAAAAAATATTATTCACGAAACAGATAATATTTATACAAATTGTTTATATAATACTGATACAATAAGAGAAATAGGAATGCATTGTTCTATGACTGAAAGACGCGCAGATGAAGCTAATAGAGATGTTATTGATTGGTTGAAATGTGATTTTATGTATAAAAAAATTGGTCACATATTAAATGGTGTAATTTCTAATGTTACTTCATTTGGATTTTTTGTGCGTTTAAATCAGTTTTTTATTGATGGATTAGTTCATATTACTTCTTTAAATGATGATTATTATTATTTTGATTCATTAAGTTTAAAATTAATTGGAAAATCTAATAAAAATATTTATCGTCTTGGTGATGCTTTGCAAGTTCAAGTAGTTTCTGTAAATTTAAAAGAACGAAAAATAGAATTATCTTTATATAAATCTTGTTGATATTTTTTTTCAGATGATTAAATTGTATTGATTTTTCTTATAAACTAAAATACTATATAAAATAATTAATTTTTTAAATTATTTAAAAGTTCCTTATTTTCTTTAAAAAAAAATATAAAATATTTTATAGAAAGCTAAATTATCCAAAGGATCAAATGTTCATGCGTCATTATGAAATAATATTTATTGTTCATCCTGATCACAGTGATAAAATACCATCACTTAATGAAAAATATAAAAAAATTATTGAAGAAGATAATGGAATTATACATCGTCTAGAAGATTGGGGTAGACGTCAATTATCATATTCTATTAATAAACTAAATAAAGCACATTATATTTTAATGAATATAGAAGCTTTTCCTAAAACTATTAATATTTTAGAAACAGATTTTCGTTTTAATAAAATCATTCTTAGAAATATGATTATGTGTGTAAAGAAAGCAATATGTGAATTATCTCCTATTTTAAAATTACAAGATGAAAAAAAAGAAAAAAATAAACATTGTTTTTTGAGTCAAAAAATAAATTTTTATTTTAATTAGTTTAAGCATATAGTATTTTACTACTTAAAATATTTTAGGAGAAAAATAGATGGCACGTTATTTCCGACGTAGAAAATTTTGCCGTTTTACTGCAGAAGGTATTCAAGAAATAGATTATAAAGATCTGTCTATTTTAAAAAATTATATTACAGAAAGTGGTAAAATTGTTCCAAGTCGTATCACAGGGACCAGAGCAAAATATCAAAGACAATTATCGAAAGCTATTAAACGAGCACGTTATCTTGCTTTATTACCATATACTGATCATCATCGTTAAAATTTTTAAAATCATTAATCAATATTGAGATAGAGAAAATAAATTATGGAAATTATTCTATTATCAAAAATTAATAAATTAGGTGATTCTGGAAAAGTAATTAATGTTAAATCTGGTTATGCAAGAAATTTTTTAATACCTACAGGAAAGGCTATTTTAGCTAATAAAAAAAATATTGAATCTTTTGAAGCTCAACGCATTGCGTTAGAACAAGAGAATATTAGTAAAATTCTTACAGCAAAAGAACGAGCTGAGAAAATACAAAAAATTAATTCAATAACAATTCTATCAAAAGTTGGAAAAGCAGGAAAAATATTTGGTTCTGTTGGTATTAGAAATATTATTAAAGAAATCATGTTATTAGGTTTAAAAGTCAATAAAAAAGAAATTCGCTTACCTAATGGTTTATTACGTAAAGTTGGTGAACATAGAGTAATTTTCCAACCGCATCAAAAAGTATCTATTGATTTTATAGTAAATATTATTGAAAAAAAATAATTATTTAACAGTATACTCTTAATACTATATTAATATACAATGGCATCAAATGTTGAATAAAATTTGTCAATTAGCACGTCATGCTGGTCATGCTGTTATGAATTTTTATAATTCTAAAGAATGTTTAAATATTACTTATAAATTTGATAACACTCCTGTTACGAATGTTGATCATGAAATTAATAATATCATTAAAAATGGACTTTTTTTAATAACCCCTAATATTCCAGTCATTTCTGAAGAAGAAAATTATAATTTAAATATTTGTAAAAATTGGAATAATTATTGGTTAATTGATCCATTAGATGGAACAAAAGAATTTTTAAAAAGAAATGGTGAGTTTACAGTAAATATTAGTTTAATTCAAAATGGTATTCCTATATTAGGTGTAATATATGTTCCGGTTTTAGATGTTTTATATTCTGCATATAAAAATCATGCATGGAAAGAAACAGAATTAGGTATAAAAGAAAAAATTCAAGTTGTACAATCAAAAATTCCATTATTATTGATTAGTCGCTCACATGTTGACAAAGAGTTAAAAGATTATTTATTAAAAATTAAACATTACAAAATAAAAAAATTAGGTTCCTCATTAAAATTTTGTTTAATAGCTGAAGGGAAAGCTCAAATGTATCCAAGATTCGGGAATACTCATATCTGGGATACTGCTGCGGGTCATGCTATTATTATTGCAGCTGGAGGGAAAATTATAACATGGACAAATGAAAATTTAAATTACTCATTATCTGCTCGTTGTTCTTTGATTAATCCTGGTTTTTGTGCATCTGTATTATAACTTTCTGATTACTTATATTTTATGTAATTAACTTTTAAAATATATAATTATTATGAATAAAATAGAAATAAAAATTTTAAGAAATCATATAAAAAAAAATTTTTTTTTACCTACTTTTTCAACTTTAGGATCATCTGGTTTAGATCTTAGAGCATGTCTTGAAGAAAAAATTAAACTTAAATCGCAAAAAACAATATTAATTCCAACTGGTATAGCAATATACATAGCTAATCCTAATATTACAGCATTGATTTTACCAAGATCTGGATTAGGTCATAAAAAAGGCATTGTGTTGGGTAATTTAGTTGGTTTAATTGATTCTGATTATCAAGGTGAATTAATGATATCTCTTTGGAATCGAAGTCAAAAAGATTTTTATATTTACCCAAATGCTCGAGTAGCTCAAATAGTATTTGTGCCTATTATTAGACCTAATTTTTCTTTAGTTAATGATTTTAATCTTACTACACGTTCAAAACAAGGTTTTGGTCATTCTGGTATTTTGTAAAGTAAGATATATTATATACCATATTTTTTACGATATTTTATCAAATCAGGAATATGTTTACTTAATTTTGAATCTTCCAATAAATAAGAAATTAAATCTTCAATAGTAATTATTGAAGTAATTTTATAGCTATTATTATTTGAAATATGTTGAATAGTAGATAAATTTCTTTTACCTTTTTCTTGTCTATCTAACAGAACAAAGATAGAAGAAATTGTTGCTTTTTGTTCTTCTATAATTTTAATAGAATGGTGTACTGCTGTTCCTGATGTCATTACATCATCTAAAATAATCACTTTTTTTCTATATATTTCTGTTCCAATTAAATCTCCTTTTTCTCCGTATGTTTTTTTTTCTTTTCGATTAAATGCATATGAAACATTAAAGTTATAGTGATGTTTTAATGCCATAGTTGTAGCAACAACTATAGGAATTCCTTTATATGCAGGACCAAATAATATATCAAAGTCTATTTTTGAATTCATAATAGAGTGAGCGTAGAATAAACCAATTTTTGTAATATCTTTTCCTGTAGATAGTAATCCTGAATTAAAAAAATAAGGACTAGTTCGTCCTGATTTTAATTTAAAAGTTCCAAATTGTAATGCTTTTTTTTTAAAAGAAAAATCAATAAATTCTTTTTTCCAGTGCATAAAAATTGCATCCTAATCAATCTTAAAAATTTAGAATAGAATTTTATATATTAATTTTGAATTGGTACTAAAATTAGTATTATTTTTTAGAGTAAATATTTATAAGAAGTTAATTATTTTTATGGCCCTTGCTGGATTTGAACCAGCGACCAAGCGATTATGAGTCGCCTGCTCTTACCACTGAGCTAAAGGGCCTTATGTTTTTATTATTCTTACTATAGATCAATTTTTTATAATAATCTAGAATTCTTTTTAAATATTTTATATTTTTTAAAAAATTTTTTTTATATATATATTTGACAGATATAAAAATTTTTGCTATATATATTTCTATTCCTCTGTAGTTCAGTTGGTAGAACGGCGGACTGTTAATCCGTATGTCACTGGTTCGAATCCAGTCGGAGGAGCAAAGCAAATAATAATTAATCAATAATTAATTTTAATTCTTTTGATAAATTTATTTTCTCTTTATATAATTTTGCACTTTTAACAATATAATCATCTACTCTATCTTCATAATCATTTTTCATTATAAAAATTATTTTTTTAATTTCTTCATAATTCATATCGCTTGTAATATATTGATTTAAATTATTTAAAAGTAGTATTCTTTTTTTGTTATCTCTTATTTTTTTTTCAAGATCAGAAATTTCTCTTTTAATTTTGTTTTTTCTTCTAAATTTATGTACAAATTCTAGTACATTTTTAAATGATTTAGTTGTGTGTGACATGATAAAAACCTTTTAATTTATATTTGATTATTTTATTTGAATCAAAAAATTATGCAATTGAAAAACAATATATCTACTTATTTATTTTATGATTATGAAACTTTTGGAAAAAATACTGCTTTAGATAAACCAGCTCAATTTGCATGTATTAGAACTGATATAGAATTTAATATAATTGATCAACCAAAATTTTTTTATTGTATTCCATCTGACGATTATTTACCAGATCCATATTCTGTTTTAATTACCTATATTACTCCTCAATATACACATAAATATGGAATTAATGAATATAATTTTTCTAAAAAAATATATGATATTTTGACAATACCTAATACTTGTATTATTGGTTATAATAATATTCATTTTGATGATGAAATTACACGCAATATTTTTTATAGAAATTTTTTTGATTCTTATGAATGGAGTTGGAAAAACAATAATTCTCGTTGGGATTTATTAAATTTATTACGAGCGTGTTATGCATTTCGGCCAAATAGTATAAAATGGCCGAAAAATAAACTAGGGCTCACGAGTTTTAAACTATCAGATATAACACAAGAAAACAATATTATGCATCAAAATGCGCATGATGCAATATCTGATGTATATGCAACAATTGAAGTTGCTAAACTTATTAAAACAAAAGAACCTAGATTATTTAACTTTTTTTTTAAAATGAGAAAAAAATGTGAGTTACAGAAATTAATTGACTTAACAAAATTTAAACCTATTGTTTATGTTTCTGGTTATTTTTCTGTTATGCACTACTGTTGTAGTATTATACTACCTATAACATATTATAAAAATAATAAAAATGTATTAATTGCTATAGATTTATTAAAAGACATCCAAAATATAATAAATTTTTTTAAAGTAAAATATATAAATGATGCTATTTGTATTAAAGATTTATTTAGTTTAGGAATAGTATTTGTATATTTAAATCGTTGTCCTATTTTAGCTCCAATTCAAACAATTCGAACAGAAGATTATCATCGATTAGATTATAATTTTTCTTTATGCAAAAAAAATATTAATTTAATTAAACAAAATGATTTTTTAATTAAATATATTAAAAAAATTTTTTTGAAACAAGATAATATGAAAAAATCTGTTAATATTGATTTAAAAATATATGATGCTTTTTTTAATTTTCATGATCAAAAAATGATAAAAGTTATTAGAAATACGCAACCAAAATTTTTAAAAAATATTAATTATAATTTTCATGATACTCGTTTAAAAATTTTATTATTTCGTTATCGTGCTCGTAATTTTTTTTAATACATTAAATCAATTTGAAAAAAAAAGATGGTTACGATATTGTATAGAAATGTTTAATCCAGAATTTTTAGAAAAATATCAAAATCAAATTAAAATATTATTAAAAGAAAATAGTTATAATTTTAAAAAAGTAATATTATTGAAGCAATTATTAAATTATTCAATTAAAAAATATCAGAAGTTGTTGGATGAAATAATTAATTTAAATTAATATATGAAATTTTTTTGAATTGATATCTTTTTAAATATATAAATATTTTTGTTAAGTAATTATCATGTTTAGAGTATAAAAAAATATTATTTTTAATAGTTTGCTGTAAGTTAAATTTATATATACAATTTTTAATATCTAATACAATTTTTTTTCTTGAATCAATAAAATTTATTGATGATGTTAAATGTAAAGTATCTTTAATTTCTTTTTTTAAGAATAAGAAATGCGTGCATCCTAATATAATTGTATCAGGTTTAATATTCAAATTTATCCACGGTTTAAAAATACTTTTTAAATCTTTTTGTGCAAATGGAATCTTTCTAATTTTTTTTTCAGCTATTAAAGCTAATTGATTTGTACTAATTATTTGAATGATATTATTAAAAGATTTTTGATATATCAATTTTTGAATATATTCTGAATGAATAGTTGTTCTAGTAGCTATTAAACCGATAATATTATTTTTTGTTATTTTTTCAGCAGTTTTTATATCAGGAAATATTCCAATAATTGGTAAATTAAATTTTTTTTTTAAAAAAGACACAGATACAGTACTCACGGTATTACAAGCAATAACTACTATATTAATAGGATAAAGTTTTTTAATTTTTTTAATAATTGAAATAATTCTTTGGATGATAAAATATTCTGTTTTATTTCCATAAGGAAATGCTTCATTATCTAAAAAATAAATATAATGAATATTTGGTAAAACTATTTTGATAGTTTGTAATATAGATAAACCACCAACACCAGAATCAAAGATAAGCATTATAAGAGTTTTGTTATAAATGAAATAAAATGATATATAATATTCAAAATTAAAATACATTAAATATTATTTAATTTTTAATAATTTATTTTGTTTCGTTAAATAAAAATAATTTCATTTGATTTTCAATAAGTTTACGATCTTCATAATTAGATGTATTTAATTGTTTTTCATTAATTAAAATTGTTTGTTGTTTCATCCATTTTTCCCATGCTATTTTTGAAATATGATTATATATTTTTTCTCCTAGTTTTCCAGGGTAAGATTGAAATTCTTGTCCTTGAGATTTTTTTTTCAAGAATTTGCAAAAAATTATTCGATTCATAATTTTTATAATCCTTTTGTTAAACATTATCTTTTTTAAAGATATCAAGTATTTTTTGTACTGGTTGAGGTAATCCTATATATTGAGGATTTTTTAAATCATACCAAATACCTTCTATATTGTATTGATGAAAGTTCAAAATATTAGTTAATTGAATGAATATTGGTTGAATATATAAAATAAAATGACTAAATTTGTGAGTAAATGATATCATTTTTTGAGAAGTATTAATATTTATTTTTTTTTCTTTTAACCAGATTAAAGCTTTTTTTTCATCATCAAATTTTGGGAAACAAAAAAGATTTTTCCAGATATCTTTTTTGGTATTTTTTGTTAACCAAAAATTATTTTTATATCTTATAACAATAAAATAAGATGTCTTTTTAGGGTATATTTTTTTTGTATTTTTAATAGGATAATGATCCCATTCTTTTTTAATATTTATAATACATTTTATATTTAATGGACAAAATTTACATTTTGGTTTAATTCGTGTACAAATTAATGAACCTAAATCCATCATACCTTGATTAAATTGACCAGTATGATGTATTGGTGTAATCGATTCAATTATATTCCATAATTTTTTTTCTGTTGTTTTATCTGTTAATGAACTAATAATCCCATAATAACGAATTAAAATTCTTTTGACATTTCCATCTAATATAGGATAATGAAAATTTAATGATAATGATAAAATAGCTCCTGCTGTAGACCTTCCTATTCCTGGTAATTTTATAACATTAATAAATTGATTTGGAAATATTCCATTATATTCTTTTGTTATTATTTTTGCTGATCTGTGAATGTTTTTTGCTCGATTATAATATCCAAGACCGCTCCAAACATATAAAATATTATCTAGTGTACTCTGATTAAGAGTATTAATATCAGGAAAGTATAACATAAATTTTTGAAAATAAGGAATTACAAATTTAACTTGTGTTTGTTGTAACATTATTTCAGATATCCAAATTTTATATAATGTTTTATTTTTTTGCCATGGTAAATTTTTTCTACCATGTTTATGGTACCAATTTATTATTAATTGTGAAAAAAAATATTTTGTCATTATCATTTCAACTATATAAGTAAAAATTTTTTAATTTCTTTGAAATAATTATTTTATTATTCTTAATAATAATTATAAAATTAATTGATTCATTAAATCAGAAAACATAAATAAATTATGAATAATAATATATTTACACTAAAATATAAAAAAGATGGTACTTTTTTGCGTGAAATTCATAGTTTTACATCGCGAAAAAGTCGTCTTACTATTTCTCAAATGAATGCTATTCAAAAATATTGGTCTTATATTGGTATTAATTTTCAAATTCAATTATTAAATTTATCATCTATATTTCATTCGAATCATTCATTTGTGTTAGAAATTGGTTTTGGTTCAGGAGAAAATATAATTCATAACGCTATCAATTTTCCTAAAAAAAATTTTTTAGGGATAGAAGTATATAAATCTGGAATAGGTTCGTGTTTAAATTTAGCACATATTCATCAGATTAAAAATTTGAGAATTATTTATTATGATGCCATTGAAGTAATGAATTATATGATTCCTAATGATATTTTATCTACTGTACAAATTTTTTTTCCAGATCCGTGGAATAAAAAACGTCACCATAAAAGAAGATTATTAAATAAAAAATTTTTAAAGATTATTGCAAAAAAATTAATAGTAAATGGTATATTACATATTGTTACTGATTCTGAATCATATGCTTTTTATATATTAAATGAAATTAAATACATGCATAAATATCATAACTTATCTGAAAATAATAATTTTGTTGAACGTTCTAAATCTCGTATAATAACAAAATTTGAAATAAAAGCACGTTTAAAAGGACATCATATTTTTAATTTAATGTTTCAGTTAATATAATATTATGATAATATACGATAACATTTAACTTAAAAAAATTTCTAGCAATATATTTAAAAAAAGTTTTCCTTTTTTTGTGATATACCAATAATTTTTGTGATCTATTATAAAACCTTCTTGTTTTGCTATTTGAATATTTTTTTCTATAGCATTTACATGAATATTAGTCATCTTGCTAAAATGATTTTTAAAAATAGGTTTATATAATCTTAAAACATTCATAAAATATTCAACTATTTTTTCTTTTTCAGATACTATATGTGTTGAATGTAGATAATTTCCATTTAAAAAATAATTAATATTTTTATTTTTTATAGTTCTGATAATTTGTCCATTTTTTTGAGTAATTTTTCCATGAGCACTACAACCTATACCTATATAATCTCCAAAATTCCAATAATTAAGATTATGTTTACATTGGTAATGAATTTTTGAATATGAAGATATTTCATATTTTTTATACCCTGATTTTTTTAATAATTTTTCTCCTTCAATAAACATTTGAAATATTAAATCTTCATGCGGTAATAATATATTTTTTTTATAAAATATAGTATTAGGTTCAATAGTAAATTGATACCATGATATATGAGATGGATTGTACTGAATAGCTATTTTTAAGTCTAATAATGCATCTTCTAATAATTGATGAGGCAAACCGTACATTAAATCTAAATTTAAATTATCATAATATTTTTTTGCTTCTATAATTGCAGATATTGCTTTTTTTTGATTATATGTGCGTTCTATTTGTTTTAATAAAGAAGAATTAAATGTTTGAATACCTAGTGATAAACGATTAATTCCAATATGTTTATAGTACATAAAATTCTGGTATTCTAATTTTGTAGGATTCGCTTCTATACTTATTTCTGTATTATGAAAAATTTGATTTCTTTTTTTTATACCTAATATTAATTTATTAATAGAATGTATTTTTAATAAACTAGGGGTTCCACCTCCAATAAAAATAGTATGAATTTTTCTGTTATTAATTTTTAATAAATCTTGTTCAAAATCTTTTAAAATATGTTTGACGTATTTTTCTTCAGGAATATTTTCTTGACTAACATATGAATAAAAATCACAATATCCACATTTTTTTAAACACCAAGGAATATGAATATATAAACTAATAGATGGTAATCTACACATAATGATATTTATCTTGTAAATAAGTTATATTATTATCATAATAATATTATTTTTTTTTCAAAAATTTAATATTTTATTATTTTTTATATGTCTATATTTTTTAAATGATTTTTTATTTTATATTGTGTTATTATTTTTTGAACATCAATTTTCAATCGTTAATTTCTATCTTTATTTTGTTAGATAATTTTTATAAAATCAAAATTTATTTTATATAAAATTATTTTTTTTTGGAATTAATTTGATGATAAATATAAGTATTTATTAGTTTTATTACTTTTTTGAAACATTATATTTTTAATAAAATATTTATTTCATATCATATTGATTTAACCAACTTTCTAGTATAATTACAGCAGCATAAGAATGAATTTTTTCCGTTTTTTTTAAGGCTTTAAAACCATTTTTATAAAACAGAATTGATTTAGCTTCTACAGTAGTTAAACGTTCATCATGCATTTTAACAGCAATATTAAATTTAGATTGTAATAAATTAGCAAATTTTTCTGATTTATTAGTGATAATTTGTTTTGTACCATTTATATTTAATGGTAAACCTACAATAATTAATTGAGGTTGCCAAAAATTTATTAAATATTTTACTGAATTCCAATTAGGATATCCATTTTGAGCATGTAAAAAGTGTAAAGGTCTTCCCTTTTTTATAATATTTTCTCCTACAGCTACTCCAATTTTTTTAATTCCAAAATCAAATGCAAGTATTATCATTTTATGATCTCTAGTATTGTATTTTATTTTCTATATAATCTAATAACATTCCAGTAATAGAGATATTTTTTTCTGATTCAATTTCACAAATACATGTTGGACTTGTGACATTAATTTCTATTAATTTATCTCCTATGACATCAAGACCAACAATAATTAAACCTTTTTTTTTCAAAATAGGAGATAAAGCATTAGCAATTTTCCAGTCTGTTTGACTTAAAGATTGTATTCTTCCTGTACCCCCAGCAGCTAAATTAGCTCTTGTTTCTCCAATTTTTGCAATTCTAGCTAAACACCAAGGTATTGCTTCTCCATTGATCATTAAAATTCTTTTATCTCCAAATTGTATATCTGATAAATAATTTTGTATCATACAATATTTTTTTTCATAATTTGTCATTGTTTCTGCAATTACTGAAAAATTTGGATCATTTTTTTTAATACGAAAAATATTAGTACCTCCCATACCATCTAGTGGTTTAATGATAATATCTTGATTTTTTTTCCAGAATTGACGAATTTGATTCATATTTCTTGTGACTAAAGTATTAGCAGTTAATTCCGGGAACCATGATATAAACATTTTTTCATTACAATCTCTTAAACTTTGGGGTTTATTAATTATTAAAACGCCCATATTTTCTGCACGTTCTAAAATATATGTTGAATAAATAAATTCAATATTAAATGGTGGATCTTTTCGCATTAAAATAACATCTAATTCACTTAAAGCCATATTTTTTTCTTGAGTAAATTTATACCATTTTTCTGCATTTTTTTTAACTTTTATTAAACGAATTCTTGCATATGGAATTCCTTTCATTAAATAAAGATCATTCATTTCCATATAATGTATAACATGATGTCTTTTTTGAGCTTCTAATATAATAGAAAAGCTTGAATCTTTTTTAATATTAATTAATTGGATAGAATCCATTACGATTCCAATTTTTATATTTATTTTTTTTTGCATATTTAATTTTATCGTTAATTGTTAAAAAAAGAAGATTTCGAGTACGTTTAATAACTAGTAACAGTTATTCAGTATTTAAAATATATTATTTTAATTATTTAATTTTTTAAATATTTTTTATAAAAAATTAATTTTTTATTGTGTAGTTAAAAAATTAAATAATTAAAAAAATATTTTCGTTATTCAATAATTGATTTTTTATTTATAAAATCAATGATAAATTAATTTTTTTACAGAAAATAGAATATTTAATCATATTTTGGACCTGCATAATTATCAAATCTAGACCAATGTCCATTAAAAGTTAAACGAATTGTACCAATTGGACCATTACGTTGTTTTCCTATTATAATTTCAGCAATGCCTTTAAAATCACTATTTTCATTATAAATTTCATCACGGTATATAAACATTATTAAATCTGCATCTTGTTCTAAAGAGCCTGATTCACGTAAATCAGAATTCACTGGTCTTTTGTCTGATCTTTGTTCTAAAGAACGATTTAGTTGTGATAATGCTATTACTGGAACTTGCAATTCTTTTGCTAATGCTTTTAACGTTCTAGATATTTCTGCAATTTCTAGTGTACGATTTTCAGATAGTGAAGGTACTCTCATTAGTTGTAAATAATCCACCATAATTAAAGTTAATCCATTATTTTCACGATAAATACGACGCGCTCGTGAACGTACTTCACTAGGAGTCAGTGCTGAAGAATCATCAATATAAATATTCTTTTTTTTAAGTAATATATTGATAGTTCCAGATATTCGAGCCCAATCTTCATTATTTAATTGCCCTGTTCTAATGTTTGTTTGATTAACTCGTGATAAAGAAGCTAACATACGCATCATAATTTGTTCACCAGGCATTTCTAAACTAAATATTAATACAGGTTTATCGTACAGCATAGCAGCATTTTCACATAAATTCATAGCAAACGTTGTTTTTCCCATAGAAGGTCTAGCTGCAATAATAATTAATTCAGAATGTTGTAAACCTGACGTTTTTTTATTCAAATCTTGATATCCAGTATTAATCCCTGTCACTCCATCATGTGGTGATAAAAACAATTTTTCAATGCTAGTAATTGTTTCATCAAGAATTTGTTCAATATTTTTTGGTCCTGAATCTTTTTTAAAGCGTTTTTCTGCAATTTTAAACACACTAGATTCTGCATAATCTAACAATTCTTCACTTTTTCTACCTTGTGTATCATATCCAGCATTAGCGATTTTATTAGCTACTAATATCATTTCTCTTACTATAGCACGTTCTCGAACAATATCAGCATATGCAGTAATATTTGCTGTACTGGGTGTATTTTTTGATAATTCTGCTAAATATGAAAATCTACCTACACTTTCTAATTTTCCTTTTTGTTCTAAAGATTCAGAAAGAGTAATTAAATCTATTGGATATCCTAAGTCAAGCAATTTTTGCATTTCTTGAAATATTAATTTATGAGGTTTACTAAAAAAATCATCAGCAACTACATGTTCTGAAACATTGTCCCATTGTTCATTATCTAACATTAATCCACCTAATACTGATTGCTCTGCTTCTAGAGAATGTGGTGGAATTTTTAATCTATTAATTTGATTTAAATATAATTTATTTTTAGTCATATTTATTGCATATACCATTATTTAGTGAATCTATATGAAATTATATCGTCATATTGCAATAATACACTTTCTATAGACTAATCTACTTGTAGTCGTTTTTAAAATATTTTGCATTTTTTTATCTATTATTTATATTTCATAAAATAAATAATAAAAAATATATTAATATACATCATATGAATTATTTTTATATTATAAGATTATTAGCTATTATTTTTTTATGTCATTCTTGATTAAATTTTTTAATATATTTTAAATATAGAATTTCATTAATAATTTATAATTAATAATATAAAAATTTTGATGTGATTAATATATTAATAATTAGAACTCATAAGATATTAATATTTAATAGGTTGAAAAATATTTAAAAAATAATATAGCATTTTTATAAGTTTGATTATATTAAATAAAATTTTTAAGATGTATAATTTAAATTAATATATTATGAGAATATTTTAAAATTGATTTAAAAAATGGAGTTTGGATTATGGCTAGTAGAGGTATAAATAAAGTTATTTTAATTGGACATTTAGGCCAAGACCCTGAAGTTCGTTATATGCCAAATGGTAATGCAGTAGTAAATATGACATTAGCTACTTCAGAAAATTGGAAAGATAAAAATACGGGAGAACATAAAGAGAAAACAGAATGGCATCGAATAGTATTATTTGGAAAATTAGCAGAAATTGCAGGTGAATATCTTCGAAAAGGCTCTCAAGTATATATTGAGGGAGCATTACAAACTAGAAAATGGCAAGATCAAAATGGCATTGAACGTTATACTACAGAAATTATTGTAAATATTGGTGGTACTATGCAAATGTTAGGTAGTCGAAATACTAATTTACAAACTTTATCAACTCATGAAAATAACAATATTGAAGAACAAATTAAAAAAACAGATCAAGTAGATTTTAAAAAAAATATAGTATCACATAACTCAAATAAAGATTTGGTTCACACGTCTTCAGAAATAGATTTTGATGATGAAATTCCTTTTTAAGGCTAATTTTTAAAAAAAATAATATTTTTTTTAAACAGCCCCAATTTTGGGGCTATATTTTTTTATTTTAAAAGCGACTTTTTGAAATTTAATAAAATAGAACAAAATTGATTTTTATTTGTAATAAATGGAGCATGAGCAGCTTTTTTTATAATTATTGAATGAGTTCTAGGCCATTTAGAATCAAGTATAGATGCTATTTTTTTAGGTATTAAATTATCTAATTCACCATATATTCTTAATATAGGTATTTTTAAATATGCCATGTCTACACGAAGATCAAATAAAAAAATAATTTCTAAACCATTATTTAATAATTCTATGTGAGGTGGAGATTGATAAAATATTTTTTTTAATATACTGATATCTTTAGAATGTTTTTTAGAATTTATTTGTTCTATATCTAAAAAAGTATTTATGGTTTGATGATATTTAGTTTTTAGATTATAATAAAATTTATGGATTATATGTTTTTTAATTCCAGGCCAGTTTTTTTTTTCTATAAAACAAGGAGAAGATGCTACATTAATTAAAGCTAAAGCATGTTGAGGGTAACATAATGCAAAATAATTAACAATTAATCCTCCAATAGACCATCCTATCCAAATAGCGTTTTTAGGCATTTTTTTATATAATATTTTAATAATTGTATCTATTTTTTCTGGTAAAAGATTTTTATTTTTTCCTGATCCAGGTAGATCAATTAAATAAAATTTAAAATCATATTGTAGTTGTTTAATAATAAACATCCAAATGTTTGAATTAATTCCCCATCCATTTAATAGAATTAAATTAATTTTTCCTGTTCCTATTGTATCCCAATGAAAATTATGCATGTTTTAACTCTTATAAAATATTCATTTAATATTAAATTTAAATTATCTTGTGTTTATTTTAATAAATTAGTAAAATTATTTATTAAAAAATTGATTTAAGTAATTCTTATGATCACTATTTCTAAAAATGCACAAAAATATCTTGTGTCGCTTTTATCGCATGAACCGATTGGAACTCACATCCGAGTATTTATATTACATCCAGGTACAAAAAATGCAGAATGCGGTCTAGCATTTTTACAAAAAGATGAAATAGATAATAATACAGATATTAAATTTAAATACGATAAATTTTTGATTTATATTAATAAAGAGATAATTAGTTATTTAAAAAAAGCAGAAATTGATTTAGTCACTGATCAACTGAGTTCTCAATTAACATTAAAAGCGCCGTATGCGAAAAATAATTACGCAATAAAACAATCTTCATTAACAGAAAAAATACAAAATTTTTTAAGTTTAGAAATCAACTCTAAATTAGAAATGCATGGAGGACAAGTACATTTAATTAAAATAGATTCAAATGGAACAGCTAAAATAAGATTTAGCGGTGGTTGTAATGGTTGCTCAATGATTGGATTGACTTTAAAAGAAATAGTAGAAAAAAAATTATTATCAACTTTTTCTGAAATTAAAAGAGTAGATGATGCAACAGAACATACACGTGGAGAACATTCATTTTATTAGTTTTCAATAGAAAATATTGTTCTTTTTTTTACAGACTCTATTATTCAATAACATATTAAATATTTCTAAATATTATCATTCATATCTTAATTTTTTTTTTCAATTATTTATTTTTATATTTTAATTTTTTATTAAAATGTGTTAAATGAGCATATATATGTTTGACAAAACTTATACAAAGGAATTAACTAAAAGAAGAACTTTTGCTATTATTTCTCATCCTGATGCTGGAAAAACTACTATTACCGAAAAGATGTTATTTTTTGGAAAAGCGATTCATATTTCTGGAGTTATTAAAGGTAGAGGAAATCAAAAATATGCTAAATCAGATTGGATGAATATTGAAAAAGCACGTGGTATTTCTGTTACTACTTCTGTTATGCAATTTACGTATAAAAATATTTTAATAAATTTATTAGATACTCCTGGTCATCAAGATTTTTCAGAAGATACATATCGTATTCTTACTGCAGTAGATTGTTGTTTAGTTATTATTGATGCAGCTAAAGGTATAGAAGAGCGAACCAAAAAACTCATAGAAGTTACGCGCATTCAAAATACTCCGATTATTACTTTTATCAATAAATTAGATCGTGATAGTCGCGAACCAATATCATTACTTGATGAAATTGAAAAAGAGTTAACAATGAATTGTGTTCCAATTACCTGGCCAATTAGTTGTGGAAAAAATTTTCAGGGTGTATATCATTTGTATGAAAAAAAAATTTATTTTTATAAAAATAAATTAGTAAAAAAACAATCATTTTTTCTTGATGATTTTACTGATTTTTCTAATTCTGTATTTTTAAAAAAAATGATTGGATCAGATTTATATGAATATATTTATCAAGAATTAGAACTAATTATACATATATATTCTAAATTTAATCATAAAAATTTTTTACAAGCAATCGATACACCTATTTTTTTTGGTAGTGCTTTAGGAGAATTTGGTATTGATCATATATTAAATAGTTTAATAAATTGGGCCCCTTCTCCTTTATATCGTAAAAGTAATAAACGTCAAGTGAATCCTCAAGAAAAAAAATTTACAGGTTTCATCTTCAAAATACAAGCTAATATGGATTTAAAACATCGAGATAGAATAGCTTTCATGAGAATTGTTTCAGGACAATATAAAAAAGGAATGAAATTAAAACATATAAGAATTAAAAAATATATCACTATTTCTGATGCGTTTTCTTTTTTAGCTGGAGAAAGAATATCAATTAAAGAAGCTTATCCTGGTGATATTATTGGATTACATAATCATGGAACAATTAAAATTGGAGATACTTTTACAGAAGGAGAAGATCTGAAATTTATTGGTATACCGATTTTTGCTCCAGAAATATTTCGTCAAATTTGTTTACAAAATCCATTGAAACAAAAACAATTAAAAAAAGGTTTAATAGAACTATCTGAAGAAGGAACAATTCAAGTCTTTCGTCCAATTATGAATAATTATTGTATTTTAGGTGCTATTGGAATCTTACAATTTGATGTAGTAATTGAACGTTTAAAAATAGAGTATAATATCGATGCAATATACAAAAAAGTTAATATTATTCTTGCTCGTTGGATTAGATTTAAAAATGATCATAGTATTAATGATTTTAAAAAAAAATATAGTTCTTATATAGCTTATGATACGAATAACAGTTTGATATATTTAGCACCTAGTGTTGCAAATTTACATATTGTTATGACACAAAATACTGATATTTTTTTTGATAAAATACGAGAATAAGAATAATTTTAAAAGTTTTAAAATAGTTATATTTTGTAATATATTCTTGGAATTTTAATTATGAAACGAATTTTTTTAATTGTTTTAGATTCTTTCGGAATTGGTTTTAGTTCTGATGCCTATAAATTTAACGATGTTGGTGCAAATACATTTGCTCATATAGTAGAAAAATGTTTTTTAGGTCAAGCAGATATAAACAGAAAAGGTGCTTTATATATTCCAAATTTAATTAAATTAGGAATCACTCATGCTGCAAGAGCTGCATCAAAAAAAAAATTATTAGGATATAATAATAATTTGAATGTTATTGGTAGTTATGGTTTTGCTAGTGAAATTTCTTCTGGAAAAGATACTACTTCTGGTCATTGGGAAATGGTAGGTGTTCCAGTTCTAGATAATTGGTGTTATTTTACAAACAAAAATAATAGTTTTCCTAAAGATATTTTAAATTATATTATTTGTTCTTCCAAACTCACAGGTTGTCTTGGAAATTGTCATGCATCAGGAACTGATATTATTAGTGATTTAGGAGAAGAGCATATTAGAACTAAAAAACCTATTATATATACTTCATCAGATTCTGTTTTACAAATAGCATGTCATGAAGTTTTTTTTGGTTTATCTAATTTATATACATTATGCAAAAATATTCGTATTTTTTTGGATAAAAACAAATATAAAGTTGCACGAGTGATTGCAAGACCATTTATTGGTCATAAAAAATCAGATTTTCAACGTACAGGCAATAGACGTGATTTTTCAATGAAACCTTTTTCTACTACAGTTATGCAAAAATTAATTGATGAAAAAAAAGGACAAGTAATTGCAATTGGTAAAGTATCTGATATTTATTCCGGAGTAGGAATTAGTAAACATATTAAATCTACAGGTTTGAATGAATTATGTCATAATACTATTGAAGAAATAAAAAAATCTAAAAATAATACTATGGTTTTTACTAATTTAGTAGATTTTGATTCGAATTGGGGGCATCGTCGTGATGTTGCTGGATATGCTAAAGGATTAGAGTTTTTTGATAAAAAATTGTCTCAAATAATAGATTTAGTACAAGCAAATGATATATTAATTTTAACTGCAGATCACGGATGTGATCCGACATGGACAGGTACTGATCATACTCGTGAAAATGTTCCTATATTAATGTATTCACCTAATCTTGAAAAAAAATTTTTAGGTCATCGAAAAACTTTTGCTGATATAGGTCAGACTATTGCAAAATATTTTTTATTGTCTAATATGTCATATGGTGAAAGTATGTTTTAAATATTTAGTTTGTACTTTTCTTATATTTTAAAAAGGAATCAATTAGTGTCTACACCTCACATTAATAGTAAAAAACATGATTTTTCAGATATAGTGCTTATGCCAGGAGATCCAGTACGAGCAAAATATATTGCTGAAAAATATTTAAATAAATATGTTCAAATTAACAATACGCGTTTAATGTTGGCTTATACTGGATTTTATAAAAATAAAAAAATATCAATAATGAGTCATGGAATAGGTATTCCGTCCGCTTCGCTTTATAGTCGAGAATTAATTACTGAATTTAATGTAAAAAAAATTATTCGTATAGGAACCTGTGGTGCTGTACGAGATGATATTAATTTACGTGATATAGTTATCAGTATGGGTGCATGCACTGATTCTAAAATTAATCGAATAAAATTTAACAATCATGATTTTGCTGCTATTGCAGATTTTGATATGCTTTTTAATTTAGTTAAAATTTCAAAAAAAATGAAGATTCCAGTTTTTGTTGGAAACTTTTTTACTACAGATTCTTTTTATAATGAAGATATCAATATGCTTAATCTTTTAAAAAAATATAACATTATTGGTGTAGATATGGAAACTGCAGGAATATATTCTGTAGCTGCTGAATTACACACACAAGCATTATCAATATGTACAGTATCAGATCATATTCTTAAAAAAGAATGTCTTTCATCTGAAGCAAGAGAATCAAGTTTTAATGAAATGATTGAAATAGCTTTAGAATCTACTTTATAAGAAATATTTTTTTTGGTGAGAAAGGGATTCGAACCCTTGATACGTTTCCATATACACGCTTTCCAGGCGTGCTCCTTAAGCCTCTCGGACACCTCACCGATTTTTTTATACATTTTAATAAAAAGATATAAACTGCGTCAAGTTTTAATTAAATTATTTTTAAATAATTTTGAAAATATTTTGTATAAAACGTTTTAATATATTTTGATATTTAAATATCAATATTATTTTTAAATAAAATTAGAAAAAACCATACTAATACTGATAGAATATATTTTATTTAAATAAAATATATTTTTATAATAATACATTGCTTACTAATATTTTATTATAATATATGTTTATTTCCCGCCAGTATAATATTCTGAGCAACTGGCATTGTTAACGAATTATCTTAGTAATAAAAAATAATATGACAGACAAAAAAAATATTTTTCTAATTGGACCTATGGGTGCTGGAAAAAGTACTATTGGTCGTCAATTAGCTCAACAATTAAATATGGAATTTTTTGATTCTGATCAAGAAATCGAGAAACGTACTGGAGCTGATATTAGTTGGGTTTTTGATGTAGAAGGTGAAAATGGTTTTCGCTTAAGAGAAAAAAAAATTATTGATGAACTAACTTCTAAAAAAGGAATTGTGCTTGCTACAGGAGGAGGTTCAGTAAATTTTAAAGAAAATCGTAATTTTTTATCTGCTCGTGGAATTGTTATATATTTAGAAACTACAATTGAAAAACAATTAGCTCGTACTAAAAGAGACAAATCAAGACCTTTATTACAAGTTTCTACTTCTCATCGTATTATATTAGAAAATTTAGCTAATGAAAGAAATCCTTTATATGAATCAATTGCAGATATAAAAGTGAAAACTGATGAACAAACTGCTAAATCTGTAGCTTTTAATATTATTCGTTTATTAAAAGATATACAATAAAAGTCTTAATATTAAAAATGAATGGAGCATTGAAATATTGTGGAACGATTAAAAGTTGTTCTAGGAGCACGTAGTTATCCTATTAGTATAGGTTTTGATATTATTCAAGAAGATAATATTTTCTGGCCTTTAAAACCTGGAAATCTAGCTATGCTAGTTACAAATAAAACACTAGCTAATCTTTTAAAGGATCGAGTTCTTTTTCATTTAAGAAAATCAGGAATTAAAATAGATCAGATAATTTTATCTGATGGCGAACAATACAAAACATTAAACGAAATGGAATTAATTCTTTCTGCATTATTAGAAAAACAACATGGTCGTGACACAACATTAATTGCATTAGGTGGTGGTGTTATAGGAGATTTAGCGGGTTTTGCAGCTTCTATTTATCAAAGAGGTGTACGTTTTATTCAAATTCCTACTACACTGTTATCTCAAGTAGATGCTGCTGTTGGTGGTAAAACAGGTGTTAATCATTTACTTGGAAAGAATATGATTGGTTCGTTTTGGCAACCATCTTCTGTCATTATAGATATTCATTTTTTAAAAAGTCTTCCTTATAATGAATTAATATCAGGCATGGCTGAAGTTATTAAATATGCAATTATTTTAGATCAACAGTTTTTTTGTTGGTTAGAAGATAACCTTAAAGAAATATTATTATTAGATCATCAGGCAATGTCTTATTGTATAAAAAAATGTTGTGCATTGAAATCACAGTTAATTTCTTTAGATGAACGAGAAAAAAATTTACGAGCGCTATTAAATCTAGGTCATACATATGGACATGCTATTGAAGTTCATGCAGGATATGGAAATTGGTTACATGGAGAAGCTGTTTCGGTAGGAATTGTTATGGCAGCACGTACTTCTGAATTGCTGGGATATCTTAAAAAAAGTGATTTTAGAAGAATATTAACATTATTAAAAAGAATAGGTTTACCTGTTAAAGGTCCGAAAAATATGTCAGCAGCTTCATATATTCCTTATATGATGAGAGATAAGAAAGTAATTTCAGGAGAAATTAGGTTAGTTTTACCTGTATCTATTGGAAAAGCAAAAATTTATAATAATGTAGATAAAAATATTATTTTAAGTGCTATTAAATATTCTCAATGATGATTGTTAAAATATTTATATTATTTTATTTATAGAATATATTTTCTTCTATAGTTTTATTTTGTCTTGATTTATTAATATTAATTATATACTTGATATATAAATATAATATCAAATATATAAAAAATATTTAAAAGTGTATTAATAATATTTTGTATATATTCTATTACTAATATATTCAACTATAAAAATAAAACTATAGAAAATAAGACATAATAAGATTATTAATATGTTAATAAAGTCTTTGTTAATATATAAATATTTTAAGTAATAATATATTTTCTAAATATTTATATAATATACTTTATAAGATCATAAATATCATTTGTTATGTTTCTAAATATTATTTTTATAATTAAATTTTTATACATATTTAATATTTAATTTGCATAGAATTCACTGTAAATATAAAATTTATTCTATTTTATTATATTAATCTTTTTTAGTGTAATTTTTAAATAATATATTACTATTTTATTGATTAATATATATCATAGACAGGACAAATAAAATGCAAAAGTTTTTTTTAGCTCCCTCAATTTTATCTGCTGATTTTTCACGTTTAGGAGAGGATACAAAAAAAGTAATAGATGCAGGAAGTGATTTAATACACTTTGATGTTATGGACAATCATTATGTCCCTAATTTAACTATGGGACCCATGATTTTGCAAGCATTACGTAATTATCATATTAAAGTTCCTATTGATGTTCATTTAATGATTAAACCAGTAGATAATTTAATTCCTTTATTTGCTAAAGCAGGAGCAACATTTATCACTTTTCATCCAGAATCTACGCTTCATGTTGAACGAACATTAAATTTAATTAAAGAAAATGGATGTAAAGCCGGGTTAGCAATTAATCCAGCAACTCCACTCAATGTTTTAGATTATATACTAGAAAAATTAGATTTAATTTTATTAATGTCAGTTAATCCAGGTTTTAGTAATCAATCTTTTTTACCATCTACTTTCAATAAAATACGTGAAGTTAGAAAAATTATTGATTCTAATTTTTTAGATATTCTTTTAGAAGTAGATGGAGGAATCAAGTTAGAGAATATTGCTGAAATTGCATTTTCTGGAGCAAATGTTTTTGTAATTGGTTCGGGATTATTTAAATATTCGAATTATGAATTAATTATTAAAAAAATTCGAAAAGAATTGAATCACGCTTATTCAAGATTTATCCATTAATTATTTTAACAAAATACAGGAAACATATGATTCTTAATAAACCCGTTTTATTTAGTGCAGTACAACCTTCTGGAAATTTAACTATTGGAAATTATATAGGTACCATGCGTCATTGGTCTAGTATGCAAAATAATTATGACTGTTTATATTGTATTGCTGATTTACATGCATTAACTAGTATAAAAAACAATATATTCAGTTTAAATACACTAATATTAGATACGTTATCTTTTTATTTAGCTTGTGGTGTAGATCCTAATAAAAGTATTATTTTTATTCAATCTCATGTACATCAACATAGTCAATTAAATTGGATTTTAAATTGTTTTAGTGAATTTTCAGAATTATTACGCATGACACAATTCAAAACAAAAATACATGAAAAAAAGACTTCTGAAAAAACAATTAATGCAGCTTTATTTAATTATCCGATTTTAATGGCTGCAGATATTTTATTATATCAAACTAATTTTGTTCCAGTAGGACAAGATCAAAAACAACATATAGAATTAACACGCAATATCGCTCAGCGTTTTAATAATTTATATGGTAGTATATTTACATTACCTGAATCATTAATTAGTCAATATGGTTCTAAAATTATGTCTTTATTAGAACCAAAAAAAAAAATGTCCAAATCTGATATAAATTATAAAAATGTAATTTATTTATTAGATGATATATATTCTATTAAGTTTAAGATAAAAAATGCTGTTACTGATTCAGAAATACCATCTAAAATATATTATGATATAGATAAAAAACCTGGGATTTCAAATTTATTAGAAATTCTTTCTGCTGTTACTCATAAAGATGTCAAGATTTTATTAAAAGAATTAGACGGTGTCATGTATTCTGAATTTAAAAAAATTGTTATTGATTATGTGTCTAAATTTTTAAATAGTTTACAAAAATCTTATTATAATTATCGTAGTAATGAATCTTATTTAAAAAAAATAGCTTATGATGGTGCGATTAAAGCACAATTAAAATCTAAAAAAACTTTAAAAAATATATATGATAAATTAGGTTTAATTAGATTTCATTAACTATTCAAATAAACCAGAATAATTTTTTCTAGTTTATTTTTTAAAATTTATAATGTATTTAAATATTAATAAAAATATATATTTGATAATATTTTTATTTTATTTTTTGATATTTTGTGTTGTAATAAATTAATAAAGATAACAAGAATACTATTCCGTATGATATGTTAGCATGAATTAAAGTAGTATATAATCCTTTATATTTTACTATTGGTCCACTGACAATAAATGTAAGTAAAGTTCCAATTGTTCCAAATAACAAAATAACATTTATTAATTTAGGAGAAGGGTGTTTTGTTTGTAATGATGCTATCGTAATAATTATAGTATAAATTGCGCTAGAAAAAAAACCTAAACTAATAATTATATATTGTTGTTTTATAAAACTTTCACTATGAATAAAAAAATACATTAGTACAGTTGAAATACCAGTTAGAAACATAAAGATACGATGTAAATTAAAAAATTTAATAACAAAACTAAAAAACCACATACCAAGCATATAAGACATCCAGAAACTACTTACTAAAGTACCAGTTTTTTTAATATCTATATGCATAATATTTGTAGAATATTGAGGCACCCATGATATGAAGCTTAACTGTCCTAAAATATAAAATAGTGCTGAGATAGATAATAAAAATATATTTAAATTCCATTTTTCTTTTGTTTCTTGAACATTTTTAATATTCATTTTAAATTTATCAAAATTTAAATTTATAGTAAGAACAAAAATTAAAACATAGATTATTCCTATACATATATAAGTCCAATACCAAATAATTTTTTTTTCTAAGAGATAAGCTGTAATAATTGGAAATATCATTCCAGACATACTAAAAAAAGAGTCAGTTAATAATAATTTTGCGCTTCTTTTAGAATCTAAATATAAGTGAGTAATAATAAATGTTCCTATTGACATTGTAATTCCACTGACTAATCCTAAAATAAACATATTAATTGAAAAAAATAATAAGCTACGACATAATACTATTCCAATTATAGCTAAAATAGTAAGTATAAAACCAAATATTAGTTGTTTTTTTAATGATATAATATCTATTAACCAAGAATTTAAAAATATTGCTGTTAATATACCTGCGTTTAAAAAAGTAAACGTATTGCTCATTTGAGATACAGATAAATTAAAATAATCAGAAATATCACCTATAATCATTCCTGTAACTACAACTAATGCGCCTGTAAAAGCATATGACAAAAAACTAATCCACGTTAGTCCTATTCGATTTATATCTTTCATTTTTTTTACCTTTTGATAAATTTTTATAATAATATTATAAATATATTATTTTTTATAAAATAAAATATACAGATAATAAAATATAACAATAATTTCTTATATATATTATTTATTTTATTACTTACTAAATTACACATGGATAAATGTTTCAAGCATCATAATTAAATGAGTTTAATTTTAATAAAATATCATGTATATTTTATTATTCACTTAAAATTTTTATTTTTTTAATAAAAAATTTTGTAATTTTTTTTGTTATAAAAAAACTTTTTTATAAAAATGAAAAATCAGGTAAAGAGTATAATTTTATATGTTTTAGTAAAAATCTATTATTCATTAGCTATTAATATGAACTAAAATGGTTGTTTTTATGAATGTTTTATTATGAGTTTTTAAAACTTTTTTTTAGAAATATATGAAAATGATTATATATCATCTAGTTGATAATAACATTTATGTGGATATTAATGAACATACTGAAAATAAGATAAATTAATATTCAGTCAGATGACTTTATAGAAAATATATTATGAAATGAATATAAAAATATTTTAACGTTAAGAAAATATAAATAAATATTAATCAATGATAAATCTTATATATTCTTTTCTAGATATTGTACTTTTTCTTAATTTTTCGATAAATTTTTTTTAATTATTTGTATGTGAACTATAGATTATTTAGTATTTTATAGTTATAAAATTATCAATAAAATATATTTTATGTTTTAATAATCTTCTTTTTATATCTAAAAATTTTTTGTTAACATTATGCTTATCCATATTATTAATTTTTTAAAAATATAATATTAAAATAAAGTTATAAAAAAATAATTTTTTTAAAATAATAAATAATTCACCAATAATTTGATTTATATTAAAAAATAAATAATTGAAAGATGATTCATAAAGATAATAATTTTATAATGTTGTTTATTATTAATAATATATTGTTTATTTTTTATACATATTATTTTAAGCATATCGTAAAATGCTATTTTTTCCATACCATATTTACACTCATCATAAAATAATTTGATATGATTATAATCATACAATTATTTATCGTTTTTTTTAAAAAATATTTTAAATATAGTTAAAACAAAAAAATTTATAGTAATATTATGTATTTAATATAAGGAATAATAATTTTATAAAACTTATTTTTATCTATTTTATGCATATAAAATACATGTATATAAAATATATATTAATATATAAATATATCTCGTTTAAAATTTTTATTAAGATTATATTTTTAAATTTTTTTAGAGAAAACGTGTTAAATATTTCATATATTTATTTTTGGAGTAAAAAAAATGATTTTTTTTCTTCTTAAAAGAACAATATTTTTCTTTTTAATATTATGTATAGTTCCAAAAACTGTTTCAATGTCGAGATCTTTATCTGATTTTTATTCAATATCTCATGTAGACATACAAAATAAATTTCATAATAATAACGAAAAATTAGGTTATGCTTTAGGTGTTTCATTAGGTAGTTATGTTAATCAATCTTTTGAAAAACAAAAAAAAATTGGAATTAATATAAATAAAAACAGCCTTTTAGAAGGCGTAGAAGATGCAATTTCTGGTAATTTAAAGTTATCACATGAAGAGATTTCATTAATTCTTTCAGAATTTGAAAAACGTTTAAACAAAGAAAGGAAAATTCAATTTGAAAAAAATTTAAAAACTAATTTAATTGAAGGAATATCATATATGAAAAATTTTTCTAAATTAAAAGGTGTTAAGAAAACACAAAGTGGTCTCTTATATCTTGTAGAAAAACAGGGAATGGGCAATAAAATTACTAACGATACAAAAATTACTGTACATTATAAAGGTACATTAATTAATGGAGTAGAATTTGATAATTCTTATAAACGAGGTAGTCCTGTTTCTTTAATGTTAAAAGATGTTATATTAGGTTGGCAAGAAGGTTTAAAATATATCCAAAAAGGTGGTAAAATTAAATTAGTTATCCCCCCAAATTTAGCATATGGAAAAAAAGAAATCAATGGCATACCAGGTAATTCTACTTTAATTTTTGATATTGAATTATTAGATGTAATGGATTAACTATAATTTATATTAATCATAATAGTTTTCAAATAATATATAAAATATTTTTTAATTATATTGGTATAAAATGTTCATCATGAATTATACAATATTAGTAACAGGTGCAGCTTATGGCACTCAAAATGCAAGTACAGCTTTTTTGTTTTGTAAATCTTTAATAAAAACTAACCATAAAATATTGAGTGTGTTTTTTTATGGTGATGGAGTATTAAATGCTAATAAAATGACTAAACCTGCACTAGATGAATTTAATTTAGTCGAAGGATGGCAACAATTAAAAAAAAAATATCAAATACCATTATATGTTTGTCATAGTTCTGCTTTAAGAAGAGGAATTCTAAAAAATGAAAAATCTTGTAATATATCGTGTCAAATAGGAAATTTAGCATTTTTTTTTCAATTGAGCAGTTTAGTAGAATTAGCTTATTCTATTAAACTTTCTGATCGCTTTATACAATTTTAATTTGGTATTTTATATTATAATGAATAAAATTGCGTGTATTTTTTCTCGTGCTCCACATGGAACTAGTTTTGGTAGAGAAGGATTAGATGCTATTTTTGGTCTTTCATCAATTTTAAAAAAAATAAGTGTATTTTTTATAGGTGATGGAGTTTTGCAATTAATACAAAATTATAAATTAGAAAAGATTTTATCGCGTGATTATACACCTGCTTTTTCTATTTTATCTATGTATGATATTAAAGATTTGTATTGTTGTGAGTCGTCATTAAAAGAAAGAGGATTAAATAATAATATAAATTTTACATTAAATATAACCATATTAGATGCATATTTATTACGCTTAAAATTAGAGCATGTTGATTTAATAATAAATTTTTAAGGTTTCTATAAAAATATGTTACATACTTTAATGAAATCTCCATTTGAAACTAACATGAATCTTCTTATAAGTATGTTAAAAAAATCAGATGATTTTTTAGGACTTCAAGATGGTGTATTAATTGGATTACAAGATAATATTTTTTTAAAAGAAATTATCAAATCTTCAGTGAAATTATATTTGATAAAAGAAGATGTTTATGCACGAGGTATTCATAAAAATATTTCTAGAAAATTTAGTTTAATTAGTTATGTTCATTTTGTTTCTTTAACACTCAAACATAAAAAACAAATGAATTGGTAACAATTTTAATCTATATTGCATTATTAATCTATCCAATCCTAACATTCTTCATAATAACAGTAAATATTTTTTATTTATAAAATTTTTATGTTTTTCAGACAATCAATATAACAATAGGAGTTTTTTATGGCCACAGTTAATCAATTGGTCCGTAAACCTCGCGTACGAAAAATTACTAAAAGTAATGTTCCAGCATTATCTAAAAGTCCACAGAAAAGAGGAGTATGTACTAGAGTTTATACCACTACACCAAAAAAACCTAATTCAGCATTACGTAAAGTATGTCGTGTTCGATTAACTAATGGTTTTGAAGTTACAGCTTATATTGGTGGAGAAGGGCATAATTTACAAGAACATTCTGTAATTTTAATACGAGGTGGTCGTGTTAAAGATTTACCTGGAGTAAGATATCATGTTGTTAGAGGATCATTAGATTGTGCAGGTGTGAAAGAACGAAAAAAAGGACGTTCTAAATATGGAGTAAAAAAAATAAAAGTATAAATAATTTTTATAAAAAACAAAAATCTTTATTTATTTTTTATCTTCTAAAATTTAATGGAGTTTATATGCCACGTCGTCGTATTATTAATGCTCGTAAAATTTTACCAGATCCAAAGTTTCATTCAGAGTTACTAGCTAAATTTATTAATATTCTTATGATAGATGGTAAAAAATCTATTGCTGAAGTTATTGTATATACTGCATTAAAAAATTTATCTAAACGTTGTGAAAAAAATGAATTAGATGCATTTGAAATAGCTTTAGAAAATGTTCGTCCAACAGTTGAAGTCAAATCTCGTCGTGTTGGTGGATCTACATATCAAGTTCCAGTAGAAGTAAGGCCAGTAAGAAGAAATGCCTTAGCTATGCGTTGGATTGTAGAATCTGCGCGTAAGCGCGTAGATAAATCTATGTCTTTACGTTTATCTAATGAATTATATGATGCTGTAGAAAATAAAGGCGCTTCAGTTAAAAAAAGAGAAGAAGTACATAAAATAGCTGAAGCAAATAAAGCTTTTGCTCATTATCGTTGGTGATATTATAATAATTTTTATCATACGTTTTAAACTATAAATTGAGACAATGATCTTAATTGGACTTTATACAGTCTAAATTTTACAATTTAAAAATGAGAGCATGATAATGTCTCGTATAACACCTATTACTCAATATCGTAATATTGGAATTAGTGCACATATAGATGCAGGTAAAACTACTACTACTGAAAGAATTTTATTTTATACAGGAATTAATCATAAAATTGGTGAAGTTCATGATGGTGCTGCTACTATGGATTGGATGGAGCAAGAACAAGAAAGAGGCATTACTATTACCTCTGCAGCTACTACTACTTTTTGGAGTGGTATGGCTAATCAATTTAAATCACATAGAATTAATATCATTGATACACCAGGGCATGTAGATTTTACAATCGAAGTAGAACGTTCTATGAGGGTGCTAGATGGTGCTGTAATGGTGTACTGTGCAGTAGGAGGAGTACAGCCACAGTCTGAAACTGTATGGCGTCAAGCAAATAAATATAATGTTCCCCGAATAGCTTTTATCAATAAAATGGATCGTATGGGAGCTAATTTTTTCAGAGTTGTAAAACAAATTAAAACTCGTTTAGGTGCTAATCCTGTGCCTTTACAGATAGCAATTGGTTCAGAAGATAGTTTTGTTGGTGTTGTTGATTTGATTAAAATGCAAGCTGTTTATTGGACAGATTCTGATCAGGGATTAACATTTACTTATAATGAAATTCCAAAAAATATGATTGCATTAGCAAAAAAATGGAATCAAAATTTAATTGAATCTGCAGTAGAAGCTAATGAAGATTTGTTAGAAAAGTATTTAAATGAGATACAGTTATCTGAACATGAAATTAAAATGGCATTAAGAAAACGTTGTTTAAATAATGAAATTATACTGATTACTTGTGGTTCTGCTTTTAAAAATAAAGGTGTTCAATCTCTTTTAGATGCAATTATTGAATACTTACCTGCTCCAAATGACATTCAAAATATTCAAGGTATTGTAAATCATAAACAGCATGCTTATTCTGTGAGAAATTCAAATGATCAAGAACCTTTTTCTGCTTTAGCTTTTAAAATTGCTAATGATCCATTTGTAGGTAATCTAACTTTTTTTCGTGTTTATTCGGGAGTAGTAAAATCTGGAGATACTGTATTTAATTCAGTAAAATCTCAACGAGAAAGATTTGGTAGAATTGTACAAATGCATGCAAATAAAAGAGAAGAAATAAAAGAAGTATATGCAGGCGATATAGCTGCAGCAATTGGTTTAAAAGATGTGACTACTGGTGATACCTTATGTGATGTTAATCAACCAATTATATTAGAGCGTATGGAATTTCCTGAACCAGTTATATCTATTGCCGTAGAACCTAAAACTAAAGTTGATCAAGAAAAAATGGGTTTAGCATTAGCACGATTAGCTAAAGAAGATCCTTCTTTTCGAGTTCGAACTGATCAAGAATCCAATCAAACTATTATTTCTGGTATGGGTGAGTTACATTTAGAAATTATAATTGATCGTATGAAAAGAGAGTTTAGTGTTGATGCTAATGTTGGACAACCGCAAGTAGCATATCGCGAAACAATTCTTAAAAAAGTGATAGATATTGAAGGTAAACATATTAAACAATCGGGTGGAAGAGGGCAATATGGACATGTTGTTATAGAATTATTTCCATTAAATTCAGGAGAAGAAAAATATTTATTTATAAATGATATTAAGGGAGGTGTGATACCTAATGAATATATTTCAGCAGTAGATAAAGGTATTCAAGAACAATTAAAGTATGGTCCATTAGCTGGTTATCCAGTAGTTAATATTGGTGTACGTCTTTATTTTGGTTCTTATCATGATGTTGATTCTTCTGAATTGGCTTTTAAATTAGCTGCCTCTATAGCATTTAAAGAAGGTTTTAAAAAAGCTACACCAATTTTGTTAGAACCTATTATGAAAGTAGAAATTGAGACTCCTGACGACTATATGGGAGATGTTATAGGTGATTTAAATCGTAGGAGAGGTGTTATTGAAGGAATGCAAGATTTATCTATAGGTAAAATTATAAATGCATGCGTTCCTCTATCTGAAATGTTTGGTTACGCTACTGATTTACGTTCACAAACTCAAGGTAGAGCTTCTTATTCAATGGAATTTTTAAAATATATAGAAGCCCCTATAAGTGTGTCTAAAAATATTATTGATAAAAGACAAAAGTAGAAGTTTGTTTGATGTTTTTCATTTAAAATAAAGATTTTATCTAAGGTAAAAATAATGTCTAAAGAAAAATTTAAACGTTTAAAACCTCATATAAATGTAGGTACTATTGGTCATGTAGATCATGGTAAAACAACATTGACTTCAGCTATTACAACAGTTTTATCTAAAAAATATGGTGGTTCTGCACGTGCTTTTGATCAAATAGATAATGCACCAGAAGAGAAAGCAAGAGGTATCACAATCAATACTTCTCATGTAGAATATGATACTGAGTTTAGACATTATGCACATGTAGATTGCCCAGGTCATGCAGATTATATAAAAAATATGATTACTGGTGCAGCTCAAATGGATGGTGCTATTTTAGTTGTTGCTGCTACTGATGGACCGATGCCTCAAACTCGTGAACATATTTTACTTGGAAGACAAGTAGGTGTACCGTACATTATTGTTTTTCTTAATAAATGTGATATGGTAGATGATGAAGAATTACTTGAATTAGTTGAAATGGAAGTTCGTGATTTATTAACACAATATGATTTTCCTGGAGATGATACTCCTATTATTCGAGGTTCAGCTCTAAAAGCTTTAGAAGGTGATCCTGAATGGGAGTCAAAAATTATTGATTTATCTAAATTTTTAGATAGTTATATTCCTGAACCAAAAAGAGCAATAGATCAGCCGTTTCTATTACCAATAGAAGATGTTTTTTCTATATCAGGAAGAGGTACAGTAGTAACAGGACGAGTAGAAAAAGGTGTTATTAAAGTTGGTGAAGAAGTAGAAATTGTTGGAATTAAAAAAACAACTAAAACTACTTGTACAGGTGTAGAAATGTTTAGAAAATTATTAGATGAAGGTCGTGCTGGAGAAAATGTAGGTGTTTTGCTTCGTGGAACAAAACGCGATGAAATTGAGAGAGGTCAAGTTTTAGCTAAACCAGGTAGTATTCATCCACATACAACATTTGAGTCGGAAGTTTATGTTTTATCCAAAGAAGAAGGTGGGCGCCATACTCCATTTTTTAAAGGATATCGTCCTCAATTTTATTTTAGAACTACTGATGTAACAGGTTCTATTGAATTACCAGAAGGTGTTGAAATGGTTATGCCAGGAGATAATATAAAAATGACTGTAACATTAATTAATCCTGTTGCTATGACTGATGGATTACGATTTGCTATACGTGAAGGTGGACGTACTGTTGGCGCTGGTGTAGTTTCAAAAATTTTAATTTAATAATTATGTTACAATATTTTATATTTATATCTAGTTGAATTTATTAAGAAAAGAGTATAAAATACTCTTTTCTTGATTGTTTTTAAAAACAATTAATTTTTTCTTTTAAAATAATTAAAATTTATTTTAAAGAAAAAATGTTTTAAAAATAAATTATATGATATACAGTAACTGTACTAAATATAAAAACATTCCTAATATAGGAGTTATATAGTTTTAATTTAATAATATCTGCTTTTGAATATAGATAATAATATATTCAGAGAAGATTAAATTTTTCATTTGTAAATAATTGGAGTTCTGGCTAATGCAGAACCAAAGAATCCGTATTCGTTTAAAAGCTTTTGATCATAGATTAATTGATCAATCAACTACTGAAATTGTTGAAACAGCAAAAAGAACTGGTGCACAAGTACGTGGACCTATTCCTCTTCCAACTCGTAAAGAACGTTTTACTATTTTAGTGTCTCCACATGTAAATAAAGATGCACGTGATCAGTATGAAATTCGTACACATAAGCGTTTAATTGATATAGTCGAGCCTACTGAAAAAACTGTTGATGCACTAATGCGACTAGATCTTGCTGCTGGTGTAGATGTGCAAATTAGTTTAGGCTAATTATATAGATTGATATAATAAAGGTATTTAATAAATGATCGGTTTAGTTGGTAAAAAACTTGGTATGACTCGTATTTTTACTAAAGAAGGAACATCAGTTCCTGTTACAGTAATTGAATTACAAGATAATCGAATTACACAAGTAAAAAATATAAATACTGATCGATATGATGCTATTCAAGTAACGACAGGCATAAAAAAAATTAATAGACTTAATAAACCAAAATCAGGTCATTTTTTAAAATCAGGAGTAGTTCCAGGTCGTGGTTTATGGGAATTTAGAATTACAAAAGACCAAATTTTTAAAATAGGAATGAGTATTAAAATTGATCTTTTTAATAATGTTAAAAAAGTTGATGTGACAGGTATTTCTAAAGGAAAAGGTTTTTGCGGCACAGTAAAACGCTGGAATTTTCATACTCAAGATGCAACTCATGGTAACTCTTTATCTCATAGAGTTCCTGGTTCTATCGGTCAGAATCAAACTCCGGGACGAGTATTCAAAGGAAAAAAAATGGCAGGACAATTAGGGAATAATCGCGTTACCGTTCAAAGCTTAAAAATAGTCCAGATTGATGAAAATAGAAATCTTCTTTTGGTAAAAGGTTCTGTCCCCGGTGCCACCGGTAGTAATCTTATCGTTAAACCAGCTATCAAGGCATGAGTAGTGAGGATTAAAAAATGGAATTAGTAGTGAAAGACGCACAAAGTGTTCTTAGTGTTTCTAGAATTATTTTTGGTCGAGATTTTAATGAAGCTCTAATTCATCAAGTTATTATTGCATATTCAGCATCTAGACGACAAGGTACAAGGGCACAAAAAAGTCGTGCTGAAGTTTCTGGATCTGGTAGAAAACCTTGGCGTCAAAAAGGTACTGGTCGTGCACGAGCTGGATCGTTTAGAAGTCCAATTTGGCGATCAGGTGGTGTGACATTTGCTGCAAAACCAAAAGACTATAGTCATAAAGTTAATAAAAAAATGTACCGCGGTGCATTAAAAAGTATTTTTTCTGAATTAATACGTCAAAAAAGATTAACAGTTTTTGAAAATTTTGTATTAGAGTTACCCAAAACAAAATTATTAGTACAAAAATTAAATAAGATTCATTTAAAAAATGTTTTGATTTTAACAAAAAAAATAGATAAAAATTTATTTCTTGCATCAAGAAATTTACATTCAGTTGATGTTAAAGATGTATATTCTATAGATCCTGTAAGTTTAATTGCTTTCGAACATATTATTATTACTGTTTCAGCAATTAAAAAAGTGGAGGAAATACTTTTATGATTTCTGAAGAACGTTTACTAAAAATACTACTTTCTCCACATATTTCTGAAAAGGCATCTACATCTATAGAAAAATTCAATACTATTGTTTTAAAGGTATTAAATAATTCTACAAAATATGAAATAAAATGTGCAATAAAAAAAATATTTAATGTAGAAGTGGATAGTATCAGGACATTAAAAATCAAAGGCAAAAAGAAGCGTCAATCTAACCGTATTATTCAAAGAAGTAATTGGAAGAAAGCATATATTAAAATTAAAAAAGGTTATAATTTAGATTTTATTGGTAATACAGAGTAGTCGGAGGACACAACAATGGCAATTGTTAAATGCAAACCGACATCTCCGGGTCGTCGCCACGTTATTAAAATTATGAATAATTCTCTTCATAAAGGAAAACCATATTCTTCATTATTGAGAAAAAAAAACAAAAGTGGAGGACGTAATAATAATGGACGAATCACGACTCGTCATATTGGTGGTGGACATAAAAGAGCATATCGTATTATAGATTTTAAAAGAAATAAAGATGGTATAGAAGCTATGATAGAAAGATTTGAATATGATCCAAATCGTTCTGCTAATATTGCTTTAATATTATATAAAGATGGTAATAGAAAATATATTTTAGCTCCAAAAGATTTAAAGATAGGAGATACTATTATTTCCGGAATACACTCTCCTATAAAAATAGGAAATGCTTTACCATTAAAATATATCCCAGCAGGTACATTAATTCATAATGTAGAAATGAAACCTGGAAAAGGTGGTCAAATAGCGCGTTCTGCAGGAAATTATGTTCAATTAGTAGCATTAGATAATGATTATGCTACTTTGCGTTTACGTTCTGGAGAAATGAGAAAAGTACAATCTAATTGCCGGGCTACTATTGGTGAAATAGGTAATTCTGAGCATATGTTAAAAGTATTAGGAAAAGCAGGAGCTGCTCGTTGGGTTGGAGTACGTCCTACTGTTCGTGGAACTGCTATGAATCCTATTGATCATCCTCATGGTGGTGGTGAAGGAAGGAATTTTGGTAAACATCCAGTAAGTCCATGGGGTCTTCAGACCAAAGGTAAAAAAACTCGTAAAAATAAACGTACTGAAAAATTTATTTTACGTCATCGTAAAAAATAATTATGACAAGGATCATATTATGCCACGTTCGCTTAAAAAAGGTCCTTTTATTGATATTAGTTTGTTAAAGAAAATAGAAAAATCAATTAAAATGAATGATAAAAAACCTATTAAAACATGGTCAAGACGTTCAACAATTTTTCCAAATATGGTAGGTTTAACAATATTAATTCATAATGGTCGTAATCATATCCCAGTTTTTATTACTGAAGAAATGGTAGGTCATAAATTAGGAGAATTTTCTTTAACTCGAACTTATAGAGGACATACTTCTGATAAAAAAGTAAAAAACGTTAATTTTAAAAAATATAAAGAGGAGTAAATGGAAACTGTAGCTCAACATCGTCAAGCACGTTCTTCAGCTCAAAAAGTACGTTTAATCATCAATTTAATACGTAATAAAAAAGTACCAGAAGCATTAAATATTTTAACTTATACTAACAAAAAAGCAGCTATTTTAGTTAAAAAAGTACTTGAATCGGCTATAGCTAACGCAGAACATAATGATGGTATAGATATAGATCAATTAAAAATTAAACGAATATTTGTTAATGAAGGTTCAACCATGAAAAGAATGATGCCACGTGCTAAAGGACGTGCAGATCGTATTTTAAAACGTACTAGTCATATTACTGTGATTGTATCTGATCGTTAACATTGAGGAGAATCAGTGATGGGTCAGAAAGTACATCCCAATGGTATGCGATTGGGTATAATAAAAAAATGGAATTCTGTTTGGTTTGCTAATACTAAAGATTTTGCTAATAATTTAGATAGCGATTATAAAGTTCGTCAGTTTTTAATGAAAGCACTCGAAAAAGCTTCTATTTCTCGCATTATTATTGAGAGACCAGCAAAAAGTATACGAGTAACTATTTACACTGCTAGACCAGGTATTGTTATTGGTAAAAAGGGAGAAGATGTTGAAAAATTAAGAGCAGCTATTGCAAAAATTACTAAAGTTCCAGTTCAAATTAATATTTCTGAAGTACGTAAACCTGAATTAGATGCTAAACTTGTATCTGATAGTATTACTTCTCAATTAGAACGAAGAGTAATGTTTCGACGTGCAATGAAAAGATCTGTTCAAAATGCAATGAGACAAGGTGCGAAAGGTATTAAAGTTGAGGTTAGTGGTCGTTTGGGTGGAGCAGAAATAGCTCGTAGAGAATGGTATAGAGAAGGAAGAGTTCCTTTGCATACTTTACGTGCAAATATTGATTATAGTGTTTCTGAAGCTCATACAACTTATGGTGTAATAGGAGTTAAAGTATGGATTTTTAAAGGTGAAATATTAGGTGGTATGCAAACAATTGAACAATTAGAGAAACCTTCTATTCAGGCAAAAAAGCAATTTCGTAAAAATAGAAAATAAGAAAAAGAGAGAAACTAATAATGTTACAACCAAAACGTACTAAATTTCGAAAAATGCATAAAGGTCGCAATCGTGGTTTAGCCTCTGGCACTCATATTGAATTTGGAACTTTTGGTTTAAAAGCCATTGATAGAGGACGTTTAACTTCTCGTCAAATTGAATCTGCAAGGAGAACTATAACTCGCTGTATTAAAAGACAAGGAAAAATGTGGATACGTATATTTCCCGATAAACCTATTACGCAAAAACCATTAGAAGTGAGAATGGGTAAAGGAAAAGGAAATGTTGAATATTGGGTAGCTTTAATACAACCTGGAAAAATTCTTTATGAGTTAGATGGAGTTACTGAAGCAGAGTCTCGTGAAGCATTTAAATTAGCCGCAGCCAAGTTACCAATTAAAACTACTTTTGTAAATAAGATGGTGATGTAATGAACGCAATAGTAGAGTTAAGAAAAAAAACTAAAAAAGATTTACATATAGAACTTTTACAATTATTAAGAGAAAGATTTAATCTTCGTATGCAATCTGTTTCTGGAAAATTAAAACAACCTCATTTATTGCGTATAGTAAGACGTAACATTGCAAAAATTAAGACTTTATTAGCTGAAAAAGAGAAATTAAAATAATGGAAAAAATTCGAACGCTACAAGGTCGAGTAATTAGTAATAAAATGCAAAAATCTGCTGTAGTTGCTATTGAGCGTTTTGTTAAACATGTAATTTATAAAAAATTTATTAAACGTACTACAAAACTTCATATTCATGATGAAGAAAATCAATGTAATGTAGGTGATTTAATAGAAATTAGAGAATCTCGTCCGATTTCTAAAACTAAATCTTGGGTATTAGTTCGCGTGATTGAAAAGACGATATTTTAAAATAAGAACAATAAAAATAATATTAAGGTGTATATATAAATTAATAAATAATAAAAAACGTTGTTATGAAAAATATTTTTAGTATTTATTAATAAAAATTATTGGAGTACTAAACATATGATTCAAGAACAAACGATTTTATGTGTTGCTGATAACTCTGGTGCACGTTCTGCTATGTGTATTAAAGTATTAGGTGGTTCACGTCGTCGTTATGCAGCGATTGGTGATGTTATTAAAATTACTATTAAAGAAGCAATTCCTCGAGGAAAAGTCAAGAAAGGAGAAGTTTTAAAAGCAGTAGTTGTTAGAACTAAAAAAGGAGTTAGACGAACTGATGGTTCAATTATTCGTTTTGATAATAATGCTTGTGTTGTTTTAAACAACAATGAACAACCTATTGGCACTCGAATTTTTGGACCTGTAACTCGTGAATTACGCACAGAGAAATTTATGAAAATTATTTCATTAGCTCCTGAAGTTCTTTAGATTTTTAATAATACAAATTTTAAGGAATATAAAATGGCATCAAAATTGCGTCGTAATGATGCGGTTATTATATTAACTGGAAAAGATAAAGGTAAAAAAAGTAATATTAAAAAAATTTTATCTTCAAATAAAGCTATTGTTAATAAAATAAATTTAATTAAAAAACATCAAAAACCTATTCCATCTCAAAACCAAAATGGAGGTATAATAGAAAGAGAAGCACCTATTCATATATCTAATCTTGCAATTTTTAATCCAGAATCTAATAAATCTGATCGTGTTGGTTTTAGATTAGAAGAAGGGAAAAAAATTCGTTTTTTTAAATCGAATAAAAAAACTATTTAATAGTTTGGAGTGATATAATGACAACATTTTATAGTTATTATAAATCTATTGTTGTAAATAAACTCATGTTACAAAAAAAATATCGTTCTTTAATGCAAGTTCCTAAAATTGATAAAATTACTTTAAATATGGGTTTGGGAGCATCAGCTTCTGATAAAAAAATTTTAGATAATGCTATATCAGATTTAACTATAATATCTGGACAAAAACCAGTTATCACTAAAGCGCGTAAATCTGTTGCTAGTTTTAAAATTCGTCAAGGTTATCCAATAGGATGTAAAGTGACATTACGTGGTCAAAAAAAATGGGATTTTTTTGAACGTTTGATTGTAATTGCTATACCGCGTATTCGTGATTTTCGTGGATTATCTAATAATGCTTTTGATGGACAAGGAAATTATAGTTTAGGAATAAGAGAACAAATTATTTTTCCTGAAATTGATTATGATAAAATTGATCGCGTGCGAGGATTAGATATAACAATAACGACTACTGCTAAATCTAATGATGAAGGTCGTTTATTATTGTCTGCTTTTAATTTTCCTTTTCGTCGATAAAAAATAAGGTTATTCAATGGCCAAGCAATCAATGAAGGCACGTGAAATAAAACGCGTGAAATTAGCTAATAAATTTTATATACAACGCAACGAATTAAAAAAAATTATTTCTAATATGAAATGTTCAGAAGAAGAACGTTGGAATGCAGTATTAAAGTTACAAACTTTTCCACGTGATTCTAGCCCATCTCGCCAAAGAAATAGATGTCGTCAAACTGGTCGTCCACATGCTTTTTTACGTAAATTTGGATTAAGTCGTATCAAAGTAAGAGAAGCAGCTATGAAAGGCGAAATACCTGGTTTAAAAAAAGCAAGTTGGTAAAATATATTTTTAGTTTTTTGGAGTTTAAAAAAAATGAGTATACATGATCCAATAGCAGATATGTTAACACGTATTCGAAATGGTCAGTCAGCTAATAAATATTCTATCATAATGCCTTCATCTAAATTAAAAAAATCAATTATAAAATTATTAAAAGAAGAAGGTTATATTAAAGATTATGAAATATTTGGTACAACTAAACCGCAATTGAAAGTTATTTTAAAATATTTTCAAGGAAAGGCAGTAGTAGAAACTATTGAACGCATTAGTCGTCCTAGTTTGCGTATATATAAAAATAAAAAGAATTTACCTACAGTCATGGCTGGTTTGGGAATAGCAATAATTTCAACTTCTCAAGGTGTTATGACAGATCGTATTGCTCGTCAAGAAGGTATTGGCGGTGAAGTTATTTGTTATGTATCTTAATTGGGGGAAGAATGTCTCGTATTGCTAAATGTCCAATTATCATTCCTTCTGATATTAATGTTCAATTATATTCACAAAGTATATCCGTACAAGGGAAATATGGTAATCTTTCTCGTATTATTAATAAATCTGTTAAAATTGAATATGTAAATAATACAATATTGTTTTCACCACGTCTTGGTTTTTCTGATGGTTGGGCTCAAGCAGGAACTGCAAGAGCGCTTGTAAATTCTATGGTTATAGGTGTCTCAAAACAATTTATTAAAAAATTACAATTATCTGGAGTAGGATATCGAGTCTCAGTTATAAAAGGTAATAAAATTAATATGTCGCTAGGTTATTCTCATACTATTACATATTATATTCCTAAGGGAATTGATATAGAAAATCCATCTCCAACAGAAATTATTATTCGAGGGATAGACAAACAATTAGTAGGACAAACTGCAGCTAATTTACGTTCATATCGTATACCAGAGCCATATAAAGGAAAAGGTATTCGATATTCAGACGAAGTTGTTCGTATTAAAGAGGCTAAAAAGAAATAAAATGATTGTATTGAGTAAAAAAAAAACCATTTCTCGTATACGCAGATCTATGAAAACACGATGTAAAATAAAAAAATTAGGCGCGATGAGATTAGTTATACATCGTACTTCACGTCATATGTATGCTCAAATTATTTCTTCTATAGAATCAAAAGTATTCGCGTATGCTTCAACATTAGAAAAAAATATTAATTCTAATCTAAAATATACAGGTAATAAAATAGCTGCTGCTTTAGTAGGTAAAATTATTGCAGAACGTGCTTTGAAAAAAGGAATACATTGTGTTTCTTTTGATCGATCTGGTTTTAAGTATCATGGTCGTATAAAAGTATTAGCTGAATCTGCTCGTGCAGTAGGACTTAAGTTTTAAGGTGAAAATTTATCATGGCTAATCTTGAAAAAAAAAATAATAGTGACTTACAAGAAAAATTAATTACAGTAAATCGTGTTTCAAAAACTGTAAAGGGTGGCCGTATATTTTCTTTTACTGCATTAACTGTAGTAGGAAATGGAGACGGAAAAGTTGGATTTGGTTATGGAAAAGCTCGTGAAGTTCCTGCAGCTATTCAAAAAGCTATGGAAAAAGCTAGACGTAATATGGTTATTATACCATTAGTTAATAAAACTTTACAACATCCATTAAAAGGATCTCACACTGGATCTAATATTTTTATGAAACCTGCTTCTGACGGAACTGGAATTATTGCAGGTGGAGCTATGCGTGCAGTTTTAGAAGTAGCAGGAGTACATAATGTTTTAGCTAAAACTTATGGCTCTACTAATCCAATTAATGTAGTTCGAGCTACTATGAATGGTTTAATGAATATGAAATCCCCAAACATGATTGCTGCGAAACGTAATAAACGTGTAGAAGATATATTAGGATAAATTATATTTAATGAAAAAAATAAAAATTACTCAAATCAAAAGTTCTATAGGCAGACTCCCTAAACATAAAAAAACATTAATTGGATTAGGATTACGTCATATTGGACATACGGTAGTAAGAGAAAATACAAAATCGATTCAAGGTATGGTGAAAAAAATTTCTTATATTTTAAAAATACAAGAGGAATAGTATAAATGTATTTAAATACTCTTATTTCATCGCATGGAGCTCGTAAAAATCGTAAAAGATTAGGTCGTGGTATAGGTTCAGGATTTGGAAAAACTGCAGGACGCGGTCATAAAGGTCAAAAATCTAGATCTGGTAGCAGTATTCGTCGTGGTTTTGAAGGAGGTCAAATGCCTTTATATAGAAGACTTCCTAAATTTGGTTTTAATTCTAGAAAAAAAAATATAACTGCAGAAGTTCGTTTATCAGATTTATCAAATTTAACTACTGATATTGTTAATGTTGAGATATTAAAAACAGCTAATATTATTAAAAAAAATATTAAATATGTTAAAATAATTCTTTCAGGTAAGATAAAAAAATCATTAATAATCAAAGGTATACGTGTAACTCAAGGTGCTCGTATTGCAATTGAAAATTTTGGTGGAACAATTGAAGGATAAGTATTGAATAATGGTGAAGAAACTAGAATCAAATTTTAAAAAGACTAAAAAAAATTTTAATGAATTAAAACAAAGAATAATTTTTGTGATCGTAGCTCTTATTGTTTTTCGTATTGGTTCTTTTATTCCTATTCCTGGTATCAATACTATTATTTTATCTAAAATATTAAACGAACAAAAAGGGACTATTTTTGATATGTTTAATATGTTTTCTGGTGGAGCGCTGAGTCGCGCTTCTATTTTTTCTTTAGGAATAATGCCATATATTTCAGCTTCCATTATTATTCAATTATTGACATTAATATATCCAACATTATCTGAAATAAAAAAAGAAGGAGAATCAGGACGTCATAAAATTAATCAATATACTAGATATGGAACGTTAATATTAGCTATTTTACAATCTGTTGGAGTTGCTACAAGCCTTCCTAATCTTATTGGCACGCATGCAATTATGATTAATCCAAATTTTTCTTTTTATTTCATTGCGATATTAAGTTTAGTAACCGGAACTATATTTTTGATGTGGTTAGGAGAATTAATTACTGAATATGGTATTGGAAATGGTATTTCAATTATTATTTTTATAGGAATTATAGCAGGTTTACCTTCTGCAATTGGAAATACTATTGAAAAAACTAGAGAAGGTGATTTATCTTTTTTATTGTTTTTTATAATTTTGTTAGTTATTTTTTTAGTTATTTTTTTTGTAGTTTTTATAGAAAGAGGACAAAGAAACATCATTGTACATTATGCTCAACGTCAACAAGGTCGTCGTATTTATACTGCTCAAAGTACTCATTTACCTTTAAAAATTAATATGTCTGGCGTGATGCCAGCTATTTTTGCATCGAGTGTTGTTTTATTTCCTGCTACTATTATCTCTTGGTTTAGATCTAGTGATCAATGGATATGGTTAAAAAGAATTTTATTTTATTTACAACCTAATCAACCTTTATATTTAATTTTATATGTATCTGCAATAATATTTTTTTGTTTTTTTTATACAACATTAGTTTTTAATCCTCGTGAAACAGCAGATAATTTAAAAAAATCAGGTGCTTTTATTTCAGGTATTCGACCTGGTGAACAAACAGCAAAGTATATTCATAAAATTATGTTACGATTAACATTAGTTGGATCTTTTTATATTACTTTTATTTGTTTGATTCCAGAATTGATGCGAAGTGCTATGAATGTTCCTTTTTATTTTGGTGGTACTTCATTATTGATTGTTGTTGTAGTTATTATGGATTTTATATCTCAAATACAAACGTTGATTATGTCTAATCAATATGAGTCTATATTAAAAAAAGCTAATTTAAATTAATATATTTAAGGATGATAATGAAAGTACAAGCTTCTGTAAAAGTATTATGTAGAAATTGTAAAATAATTAGAAGAAAAAATGTTGTGAGAGTAATATGTCGTACTGATCCAAAACATAAACAACGTCAAGGATAATTTAATATAAATATATTATTTAATTTATATAAAAAATATTTTTACGTATATGATTATTGCAAATAATTAATAGGACAGACATTATATGGCACGTATTGCAGGTATAAATATTCCTGAAAATAAACATACTTTAATTGCATTAACTGCAATATATGGTATTGGAAAAAAACGTTCTAAACTTATTTGTTTTATTTCAAAAATTCCTGAATATTCTAAAATTATAGATTTAAATGAAGAACAAATTGAAATGTTAAGAATACAAGTTGCTAAATATATTGTTGAAGGAGATTTAAGAAGAGAAACTACACTTAATATTAAACGTTTAATTGATTTAAACTGTTATCGTGGTTTACGTCATCGTAGAAGTCTTCCTGTGCATGGACAAAGAACGAAAACAAATGCTAGAACTTGTAAAGGCCCTCGAAAACCGATAAAAAAATAATTTAGGTAAGAATTTATTATGATTAAAAATTCATCAGCTATTCGTACACGTAAACGTGTTAAAAAACAAATTTTAGATGGTATAGCACATATTCATGCATCTTTTAATAACACTATTGTCACTATTACTGATCGACAAGGAAATTCTTTAGGTTGGGCAACGTCTGGTGGTTCTGGTTTTAGAGGATCTCGAAAATCTACTCCTTTTGCTGCACAAGTCGCTGCTGAACGTTGTGCTGAGATTGTAAAAGATTATGGTATAAAAAATTTAGAAGTTATGGTCAAAGGTCCAGGTCCAGGTAGAGAATCTACTATTAGAGCTTTAAATGCAGCTGGATTTCGTATTACTAACATAACTGATGTAACACCAATTCCTCATAATGGTTGTCGCCCTCCTAAAAAACGTCGTGTGTAATTTTTAAAAATCTTTTTATAGAAAGAGAAATAAAATGGCAAAATATATAGGTCCAAAATTAAAATTAAGTCGACGAGAAGGAACTGATTTATTTTTAAAATCAGGACTTCGTTCAATAGAATCAAAATGTAAATTAGAGCAACCGCCTGGACAACATGGTATTAAAAAACCTAGATTATCTGATTATGCTGTTCAATTACGAGAAAAGCAAAAAGTGCGTCGTTTATATGGTATTTTAGAGCGTCAATTTAAAATTTATTATAAAAAAGCAGCGCGTTTAACAGGTAATACTGGAGCTAATTTATTACAATTATTAGAATCTAGATTAGACAATGTTGTCTATCGAATGGGTTTTGGTTGTACTCGTGCAGAATCAAGGCAATTAATTAATCATAAAGCTGTTATGGTCAATAAAAAAATTGTTAATATTTCTTCATATCAAGTAGCTCCTAATGATCAAGTTTCTATTAGAGTAAAATCTCAAAATCAATCAAGAATAAAAGCAGCATTAGAACTTGTTGAGCAAAGAGAAAAACCAATATGGTTAGAAGTAAATTCAAGTAAAATGGAAGGTGTTTTTAAAAGATTCCCTGAACGTTCTGATTTATCTGCAGAAATTAATGAATATTTAATTGTTGAATTGTATTCTAAGTAATAACTTAAATATTACTTAATTTTTTAAAGGAGATTACATTCATGCAGAATTCTACAATGGGTTTTTTGAAACCACGTCTAGTGGATATTGAACAAATTAGCCCCACTCATACAAAAGTAACTTTAGAACCATTGGAAAGAGGATTCGGTCATACATTAGGAAATGCACTTCGTAGAATTCTTCTTTCTTCTATGCCTGGATGCGCAGTAACTGAAGTTGAAATTGATGGAGTATTGCATGAATATAGTACTAAAGAAGGCATACAAGAAGATGTGTTGGAAATATTATTAAATTTAAAAGAATTAGCAGTAAAAGTACATGGAAAAGATGAAGCTATTCTTTTATTAAATAAATCTGGTATTGGATCTGTAACAGCTGGTGATATTATACATAATAGTGATGTTGAAATTATTAAACCAGAACATATCATTTGTAATTTAACTTACGATACTGCATCTATTCAGATGAGAATTAAAGTACAACGTGGAAGAGGTTATGTACCTGCTGCTACTAGAGTTCATTCTGAAGAAGACATACGACCAATTGGATGTTTATTGTTAGATGCTTGTTATAGTCCTATAGATCGAATTTCTTATAATGTCGAAGCAGCACGTGTAGAACAAAGAACTGATTTAGATAAACTAGTAATTGAAATGGAAACTAACGGGACAATTGATCCAGAAGAAGCAATTCGTAGAGCAGCTACTATTTTATCAGAACAATTAGAAGCATTTGTTGATTTAAGAGATGTTCGTATACCTGAAATAAAAGAAGAAAAACCAGAATTTGAACCTATTTTATTACGTCCCGTAGATGATTTAGAATTAACTGTACGATCAGCTAATTGTCTTAAAGCAGAATCAATACATTATATAGGTGATTTAGTTCAAAGAACAGAAGTCGAACTTTTAAAAACTCCTAATTTAGGAAAAAAATCTTTAACTGAAATTAAAGATATACTCGCTTCTCGTAATTTATCTCTTGGAATGAAACTAGATAATTGGCCGCCAGAAAATATTTTAGATGAATAGTGTATATTTTATTTGATATTAATAAATTGCTAGAAGGAATAAATGTATGCGTCACCGCAAAAGTGGTCGTCAATTAAATCGTAATAGTAGCCATCTGAACGCGATGTTAAAAAATATGGCTTGTTCTTTATTTAAATATGAAATTATTAAAACTACTTTATCTAAAGCAAAAGAACTTCGTCGTATTGCAGAACCTATTATTACTTTATCTAAAATAGATACTATTTCAAATAGACGTTTGGTCTTTTCTCGTATCCGAGATAATGCAATAGTAGCAAAATTATTTGTAAATTTAGGTCCATTATTTTTAAATAGATTGGGTGGTTATACTCGTATTTTAAAATGCGGATTTAGATCGGGAGATAAAGCTCCAATGGCTTATATTGAACTAGTTGATCGTGTTAAAGATAATAAAAAAGAAGAAATTTTAAAACAAAATTAAATTATTTTTAAATATTATTATTAATAATACAAACAATTTATTTTATTTAAAAAAATAAGCAAACGGATTGCTTCCGTTTGCTTATTTCTTATATAATAGTACCAGGTTTAAAAAGATTTTTTTTATATTTAATAATATGTTTTATATCTATTATTTTTTTTCCTGGTAATTGTATTTTTTGAATATTCAGTATTTGATAAGATGTATTAATTTGAATACCATATTTATTTACACAAATAATTTCGCCTATAGATTTTTGGTTATTTGTTATAGGTATTACTGTTGATTGCCATACTTTTATGTTTATATTTTTTAATATTAAATAACATATAGGCCATGGATTAAATGCTCGAATGCAACGTTCTAATTGTTGAGCATTTGAATTCCAGTTTAATAAAGCATCTATTTTATTTATTTTTTTTGATAAAGTAATATATTTTTTGTTTTGTTTCTTTTTAATAATTTTATTTAATATAATATTTTGTAATGTTTCTAATAACCCTTGTATTCCTATTTTAATTAATTTTAAAGATAAACTTTTTGTGGTATCTTTTAAAGATATTTCACATTCCATTGAGTATATTATTTCTCCAGAATCAATTTGATCATTCATGTTAATAATACTTATTCCAGTTGTTTTATCTCCATGTAAAATAGATGATTGAATCGGAGTTGCTCCACGCCATCTTGGTAATAGTGAAGGATGAATATTAATACATCCTTTAGAAAATATAGTTAAAATATTTTTTGGTATAATTTTTCCATAAGCTACTACAATCATAATATCAGCATTAAGCTGTAATATTGTATTTTTGAAAATTTGATTACTTAAATTTAAAGGTTGGTAAACAGGAATATTATGTTTGATAGATAAGATTTTAACAGGGGAAAAATGAATTTTTTGTCCTCTTCCAGATGCACGATCTGGTTGAGTAAGAACTGCAATAACTTTATGAGAAGAAGTAATTAATGCATTAAGATGTGCAGCTGAAAAATATTCTGTTCCAGCAAAAATAATTTTTAATTTATTCAAATTAATTAGATTCCTTTAGTAAAAATTTTTTTATTTTTTTTTAATTTTTGGAATTTTTTTTCAATTCTATCTTTTTTAAATTTTGATAAATAATCAATAAATAATTTACCTTGAAGATGATCTATTTCATGCTGTATACATACAGACATAATTGATTTTGCTTCTATTTCTTTTTTTTCTCCATACTGATTAATAGATTTTACTCTAATATAATTAAAGCGTGGAATAGACGCGCGATATTCTGGAATTGATAAACAACCTTCTTGAATACTAATATGACCTTCTTTTTGAATAATTTTAGGGTTAATTAAGACTAAATTAGTGTCTTTTTTTTGCATTATATTAATAACTATAATTTGTAACTGAATATTAACTTGGGTAGCTGCCAAACCAATTCCTTCTTTTTCGTGCATTGTATCTATCATATTATTAATAATTTTCTTTGTGTTTTTGTTAATTTCCGTTACAGGTTTAGCAATAAGTCTTAAACGTGTATCAGGATAATAAAGTATTTGTAAACAAGACATATATATTTTAGATATAAGATAGTTAAATTTGATATATTAGTATAGACTTTTTTATTATAATTAAAAGTTTAGTTATATTTTTTAAAATAAAAAATACATGTTATTTTAAATCAAAATACATGTACATGATATTATAATATTTTATATGTTTATATATTCACAATATTTATGATAAAATTTACATGTAGAATATATTACTAAACATTTAAATTTTTAAGTATATAATTGAGGATATAATGTTTGATATATTAATATATTTATTTGAAAATTCTGTGCATACTAAATCAAAAATTTCTATTGATTATGATAATTTAACTAATGATTTATCAGATATAGGATTTCAAAAAAGAGATATTTATAATGCTTTACGTTGGTTAAAAAATCTTTCTTGTTATAAAAATAATATTCTTGCATCTATTAATGTATTATCAAAACAGATTTCTACTCGAATTTATACTCAAGAAGAGTCTCTCAAATTAAATGTTGATTGTCGTGGTTTTATTCTTTTTTTAGAACAATTAGAGATATTAACATTAGAAACAAGAGAGATGATTATTGAAAGAATTATGGATTTAGATATGAATGAATTACATCTTGAAGATTTAAAATGGATTGTATTAATTGTTTTATTTAATGTGCCCGGATGTGAATCAGTATATGGAAAACTAGAAAATTTATTATTTAATTTTCAAGAAGATATTATTCATTAAATATTTCATGATGTATATAAAAGATAGTATTTTGTTATTTATGAGCTAAGATAATGAATAAAAATTGTTTTTCACATTCTTTAAGTTATTGTGTAAAAATGTTAAAAAATAAACATGTAATTGCTTATCCTACAGAATCAATGTTTGGACTTGGATGCGATCCTAATAGCGAAGAAGCTGTAAAAAAATTACTTAAGTTAAAAAATAGAAATATGGAAAAAGGTTTTATATTAGTAGCTGCACATTTTAATCAAATTACACAGTATATTAATGAAGAAAATATATCACAAGCACAAAAAAATAAAATGTTGTTTTTTTGGCCAGGACATTTTACTTTTCTTGTTCCTGCAAAATTTTCAGTTCCTTATTGGTTAACTGGTAAATTTAATACTATAGCTGTTCGTATTAGTGCGCATAATGAAATAATAAGATTATGTAATGCATTTGGAGGAGCATTAATATCTACAAGTGCTAATATTTCTAGTATGCCTCCATGTATTACTTCTGAAGCAGTTTCGAAATGTTTTGGTAATACTTTTCCATTATTACATGGTAAAATAGGTGCTGAAAAACATCCTTCCAAAATTATTAATCTTATTAATGGGAAGTTAATTCGTCATGTTTAAATGTCAAGATTTTAATTATGCTGTATTTGGAAATCCGATTAATCATACTCAATCTCCTATAATTCATAAATACTTTTCTGTGCAAACAAATATTTTACATACTTATCAAGCTGTTTATGTTCCATTAGATAGTTTGTATTCTTTTTTAAGTTTTTTTTTTAAAAATAATGGTGTTGGAGCAAATATTACTGCTCCATTTAAAAAAGAAGCTTATTTTTTTTGCAATAAATTAACTGAACAAGCTAAGATTGCTCAATCAGTTAATACATTAAAAAAATTAAAGAATCAAGATATTTTAGGCGATAATACAGATGGAATTGGATTATTATCTGATTTAATAAGATTAAATTTTATAAAAAAAAAATATTCAATTTTAATACTTGGTGCTGGTGGTGCTGTTCAAGGGATTTTATTTGCTCTCTTATCATTTGGATGTTCGATATTTATTTTAAATAGAACTGTATTAAATGCTGAAAAAATAGTTACACAATTTCAGAAATATGGCAATATACAAGTGCTAAAAAAAAATGAACTCAAAATAAAATATTTTGATTTAGTTATTAATGCACGATCAAAAATTTCTGAAACAAATAATGATATTATTCCATTATCTTTGCTTTGTTTAAAAAAAACACATTTTTATGATATAAATTATCAAAAAAATAATACGAAATTTATTGATTGGTGTATTAGTATTGGTGCTCATTTTGTTTCTAATGGCATAGGAATGTTAGCTTTTCAAGCTGCTCATGCATTTTTTTTATGGCACAATGTTATGCCAAAAATTCATTATATTATTGATATTTTAAGAAAAACATATTCTGTTGAAAAAAAACGTGTTTAATTTTTACTCATATTAAAAAATTAGCATTTTAAAATTTTAATTAATATTATAAAAATTACTTGACTCTTTTTTTTGATCTGTTATTTATAATAACGTTACATTAAAAAATAAATATTATATAAAATAGTCCCCTTCGTCTAGAGGTCTAGGACACCGCCCTTTCACGGCGGCAACAGGGGTTCAAATCCCCTAGGGGACGATAAATAAAAATATTTATAAAATCTTATATACTAATTAAAATAATTGTGTTATTCTCAAGATAACTTTTAAAATAAAGTTAAATTTTAACAAGCTCTTTAAAAATTCGGAAAAACAAGCATTAAATAAATTATTTTTTGAAACACCTGTGGGTTGTAAGGTTAAGCAAATAAGCGTACATGGTGAATGCCTTGGCAGTCAGAGGCGAAGAAGGACGTGCTAATCTGCGAAAAGCGTCGGCAAGCTGATATGAAGCGCAATAACCGTCGATTTCCGAATGGGGAAACCCGATGCATTTAATGTATCATTATTAACTGAATTCAATAAGTTAATAAGGCAAACCAAGGGAACTGAAACATCTAAGTACCTTGAGGAAAAGAAATCAATTGAGATTCCCTTAGTAGTGGCGAGCGAAAAGGGAACAGCCTAGAACTATAATCAATTTAAATTATAATAGAATGATTTGGAAAATTCAGCGATACAAGGTGATAGCCCTGTATATAAAATAATTTATATTGTGAGTTCAATAAGTAGAGCGGGACACGAGAAATCCTGTTTGAAGACGGGGGGACCATCCTCCAAGGCTAAATACTCCTGACTGACCGATAGTGAACTAGTACCGTAAGGGAAAGGCGAAAAGAACCCCGGCGAGGGGAGTGAAATAGAACCTGAAACCGTGTACGTACAAGCAGTGGAAGCGCAAATGTTAATATTTATTGTGTGACTGCGTACCTTTTGTATAATGGGTCAGCGACTTGTGCTCTGTAGCAAGGTTAACTGAATAAGGGAGCCGAAGGGAAACCGAGTCCTAAATAGGCGTTAAGTTGCAGGGTACAGACCCGAAACCCGGTGATCTAGCCACGGGCAGGTTGAAGGTTGGGTAAAACCAACTGGAGGACCGAACCGACTGATGTTGAAAAATCAGCGGATGACCTATGGCTAGGGGTGAAAGGCCAATCAAACCGGGAGATAGCTGGTTCTCCCCGAAAGCTATTTAGGTAGCGCCTCGTGAATTCATCTTCGGGGGTAGAGCACTGTTTCGACTAGGGGGCCATCCCGGCTTACCAACTCGATGCAAACTCCGAATACCGTAGAATGTTATCACGGGAGACACACAGCGGGTGCTAACGTTCGTTGTGGAAAGGGAAACAACCCAGACCGCCAGCTAAGGTCCCAAAGTCATAGTTAAGTGGGAAACGATGTGGGAAGGCATAAACAACCAGGATGTTGGCTTAGAAGCAGCCATCATTTAAAGAAAGCGTAATAGCTCACTGGTCAAGTCGGCCTGCGCGGAAGATATAACGGGGCTCAAACTATGCACCGAAGCTGCGGCAATAAAAATATATTTTTTGTTGGGTAGGGGAGCGTTCTGTAAGCCGATGAAGATGTATTGTAAAATACATTGGAGGTATCAGAAGTGCGAATGCTGACATGAGTAACGATAAAGCAGGTGAAAAACCTGCTCGCCGAAAAACTAAGGTTTCCTGTCCAACGTTAATCGGGGCAGGGTAAGCCGACCCCTAAGATGAGGCTGCAAAGCGTAATCGATGGACAACAGGTTAATATTCCTGTGCTTAATATTACTGCGAAGGGGGGACGAAGAAGGTTAGGTTATCCAGGTGACGGTTATCCTGGTTTAAATGTGTAGGTATGATAATTAGGTAAATCCGATTATCTTTAATCTGAGGCATGATGACGAATCATTTAGGTGATGAAGTAACTAACACCATGCTTCCAAGAAAAGCCTCTAAGCATCAGGTAATATTAAATCGTACCCTAAACCGACACAGGTAGTTAAGTAGAGAATACTAAGGCGCTTGAGAGAACCCAGGTGAAGGAACTAGGCAAAATAGTGCCGTAACTTCGGGAGAAGGCACGCTAGTGTTAAGTAAAAGGATTTTCTCCTTAAGCTGAGACTAGTCGAAGATACCAGCTGGCTGCAACTGTTTATTAAAAACACAGCACTGTGCAAACACGAAAGTGGAAGTATACGGTGTGACGCCTGCCCGGTGCCGGAAGGTTAATCGAAAGAGTCAAAGGTAAAACTTAAAGCTCTGGACTGAAGCCCCGGTAAACGGCGGCCGTAACTATAACGGTCCTAAGGTAGCGAAATTCCTTGTCGGGTAAGTTCCGACCTGCACGAATGGCGTAATGATGGCCAGGCTGTCTCCACCTGGGACTCAGTGAAATTGAAATTGCTGTGAAGATGCAGTATATCCGCGGCAAGACGGAAAGACCCCGTGAACCTTTACTATAGCTTGACACTGAATTCTAAATTTTAATGTGTAGGATAGGTGGGAGGCAATGAAATTAAAACGCCAGTTTTAATGGAGCCAAACTTGAAATACCACCCTTTAAAATTCGGTATTCTAATCTAGTGCCGTTATCCGGCACAGAGACAGTGTCTGGTGGGTAGTTTGACTGGGGCGGTCTCCTCCCAAAGAGTAACGGAGGAGTGCGAAGATTGGCTAATCACGGTCAGACATCGTGAGGTTAGTGCAAAGGCATAAGCCAGTTTAACTGTGAGCGTGATAACGCGAGCAGATGCGAAAGCAGGTCTTAGTGATCCGGTGGTTCTGAATGGAAGGGCCATCGCTCAACGGATAAAAGGTACTCCGGGGATAACAGGCTGATACCGCCCAAGAGTTCATATCGACGGCGGTGTTTGGCACCTCGATGTCGGCTCATCACATCCTGGGGCTGAAGCAGGTCCCAAGGGTATGGCTGTTCGCCATTTAAAGTGGTACGCGAGCTGGGTTTAGAACGTCGTGAGACAGTTCGGTCCCTATCTGCCGTGGGCGTTGGAAGATTGAGGGGGGCTGCTTCTAGTACGAGAGGACCGAAGTGGACGCATCACTGGTGTTCGGGTTGTCATGCCAATGGCATTGCCCGGTAGCTAAATGCGGAAAAGATAAGCGCTGAACGCATATAAGCACGAAACTTGCCCCAAGATTAATCTTCCCTGAAACAGAAATGTTTACTGAAGGGACGTTGAAGACTACAACGTTGATAGGCTAGATGTGTAAGCATAGTAATATGTTGAGCTAACTAGTACTAATGACCCAAGAGGCTTAACCTTACAACACCAGAGGTGTTTTTAAAATAAATTGAATTTTTATGAAAGCTTGTTTTTACTGAATTTAATATAATTTATCAATATATTTTAATAACATAATATTTATTAAAATGCCTGGTAAAAATAGTGCAGTGGTACCACCTGAATCCCATTCCGAACTCAGAAGTGAAACGCTGTAACGCCAATGGTAGTACGGGGCCTCCCCGTGTGAGAGTAGGTCAAATCCAGGAAAAAAAACCCGAAATTTTTTTCGGGTTTTTTTATATGTAAAATAAATTATTTATAAAAACAAATTACTTTCTAGCTAACAGTAGATTTACATGTTAATCTATTGAGAATTTAATTTTTTAAAATTATTAAAAATTGTTTATTAATATTTTTTTAATTTAGTATATTTTTTCATGTGAAGGTAATATAGATGTCCAAGATTAAAGGTAATGTTAAATGGTTTAATGAATCTAAAGGTTTTGGTTTTATTACTCCAGAAGATGGCAGTAAAGATGTATTTGTTCATTTTTCAGCTATACAAAGTAATGGATTTAAAACTTTAGCCGAAGGTCAGAGTGTTGAATTTGAAATAACTGAAGGAGCGAAAGGACCATCTGCTGCTAATGTTATTAGTATATAGTGTTTTTAATAGTTAATATACTTTTTTCATAATTTGATTATAAATAAACATTTATTTTATAGTACGGCTCTTAAATAGGGCTGTACTATATTATAATCATTTTTATCAATATAAAATAACTAATTTTTTACAAAACCATTCGAACAATATTAATTTTACTAATTTCATGATATAAAATTTCAATTTGTTCAAAATTTTTAGCACAAATTGTAATTGAAACAGAAAGATAGTTTCCTCTATTACTTGATTTGATTTGAGGTGTATAATCTCCAGGGATTTGAATTTGAATTACTTTAATTATTTGATCAATTAGCTCAGGTTGTGCTAATCCAATAATTTTATAAGTAAAAAAACAAGGGAATTTTAACATATCTTTTAATTTTGTTTTCATCATTAATCCCTAATTTTTTTATAATAAAATATACTTAAAAAAAATATAATATTTTTTATTAAATTTTATTTTTTTTCTATATTTTTTGATTAATTTTAAAAAATTTACATATGTTTTTAAAAAAACAATTTTATTATTTTAACACATTGATAGTATAGACAATAATATATTTTATTTAGTTTTTTTTAATTTTATTTTTAGGATTTAATTTATGTTGAAAATTTTTAATACATTAACTCGCAAAAAAGAAATTTTTAAACCTATACAAAAAAATAAAATTAATTTATATGTATGTGGTGTAACTGTATATGATTTTTGTCATATTGGACATGGACGTACTTTTGTTGCATTTGACATAATAATACGTTATTTACGATTAATTGGATTTCAAGTAAAATATGTTCGTAATATTACTGATATTGATGATAAAATTATCAAAAAATCTATGAATGAACAAATTAATATTTATGATTTAACTAATTTTATGATATCAGAAATGCATAAAGATTTATTATCTTTAGGTATTTCTCCACCAGATGAAGAGCCGCGTATTACGGATTATATTAATAATATTATTAAAATAATTATTAAACTAATTCATAATCAACATGCCTATATAAACAAAAATGGTGATGTGATTTTTTCTGTAGATAGTAATCCTCATTATGGAGCTTTATCTCGTCAAGCTTTAAGATTCTTAAAATCCGGATTGCGTATTCCAATAAATAATACTAAAAAAAATCCTTTAGATTTTGTACTCTGGAAAATAACTCATAACAAAGAATATTCTTGGAATTCTCCTTGGGGTCGAGGTCGTCCTGGTTGGCATATTGAATGTACTACAATCAATAATGTATTTTTTCAAGATTGCGTAGATATTCATGGTGGTGGTTCTGATTTACTTTTTCCTCATCATGAAAATGAGAGAGCACAATCTATGTGTTTTAATAGTCAAGCTCAAATTAATTTTTGGATGCATACAGGTGTAGTAATTTCAAAAAATCAAAAAATGTCTAAATCATTAAACAATGTTTGTTTTTTAAAAGATATTTTACAAGATTATGATGCTGAAATTTTACGTTATTTTTTTCTTTCAACACATTATCGTCATCCTCTATATTATTGTCAAAAAAATTTAAATCAAGCAGATATATCATTAAAATATTTATATTCAGCTTTAAATAATACTCATCCTATATCTAATAATGATGAAGGCATGAATTTTGAATTAGAATTTTATAATGCTATGAATAATGATTTTAATACGCCTAAAGTTTTTTCTATTTTTTTACAAATAGCACGAAAAATTAATTTTTTTAAAAAAAATGATGTATTAAAAGCAAACAAATTTGCTTTTAGATTAAAAAAAATAGCTAATTATTTAGGCTTTCTATTAAATAAACCAGAAGAATTTTTAAAAAGTAAATCTATATTAAATCAAAATTTAGAAAAAAAAATAGAATTATTAATCAAAAAAAGAAACATAGCTAGACAATTAAAATCATGGAAAGAAGCTGACAAAATACGAGATAAATTAACATCTTTAGATGTTATTTTAGAAGATTCATCTGATGGTACACATTGGCGTAAAAAATAATTACTTAATTAAGTATCATGATGATTTTCACAGGCTTCTAATGTGTTTTGTAATAATGTTGCAACTGTCATAGGACCTACTCCACCAGGTACAGGTGTGATATATGATGCTCTTAAATATGCGTTTTTAAAATCAACATCTCCTACTATTTTACCATTTTTTAATCGATTAATACCAACATCTATAACTATAGATCCGTTTTTAATCCATTTTCCTTTTAAAAAATTTGGTTTTCCAACAGCTACAATTAATAAATCTGCATTTTTTACATGATATTTTAAATTTTTAGTAAATCGATGTGTAACAGTAGTAGTACAGCCAGCTAATAATAATTCTAAGCTCATAGGTCTTCCAACTATATTTGATGCTCCAACCATAACTGCGTGTAATCCATGAGTTTTTATTTTATTATATTGTAACATGGTAATAATACCTTTTGGAGTACATGCCCTTAATTTAGGCGTTCTTTGACATAAAGAACCAGTATTATACGGATGAAAACCATCTACATCTTTATCAGGAATAATACTACTTAAAATTTTTATATGATTTATATGCTTTGGGAGAGGTAATTGTACTAAAATACCATCTATATTTATATTATTATTGAGTTGATTAATTAAATTTAATATTTCTATCTCATCAACAGTTTCAGGAAAATTCCAATATTCTGAAAAAAAACCAACATTTTTACATGCAATTTTTTTTTTGTTTAAATAAATTTCTGAAGGAATATGCTGTCCTACTAAAATCATAGCTAATCCAGGTATTTTTTTTCCATCTTTTTTTCTTTGATTAATTTTTTGTGCAATTTTTAATTGCAATTTTTGTGCAATTTTATTACCATCTATTATTATTGCAGACATTTTTAATTAACTCAGTGAAATTTTATAAAGCATATTTATAAAATTGTTAATGTAATATTAATTAATATTATATTATTTCATAATATTTATAGTATTTACTTGTATATATATACTATTAATGTTAAATTTTAATATAATATTTTATGCGTTCTTAGCTCAGCTGGATAGAGCAACGGCCTTCTAAGCCGTAGGTCACAGGTTCAAATCCTGTAGAACGCACATAATAATTATTTATTTTAAAGCTTGTTCTATTTTTTTATGAATAAATGATACTGAATTAGTTCCATTAATTTGAAAAAATTTTATATTCCCCATTTTTTTTTGGTTTATATAATACTTAATTAATGGATCATGTATTTTTTTATATTCCTCTAATCTTTGTATAACACTTTCTATTTTATCATCTTCTCGAATGATCAATTCTTGTCCAGTGATATCATCTTTATTTTGAATTTTTGGTGGTTTAAATTTAACATGATAAATACGACCTGATGCAGCATGTACACGTCTACCAGATATGCGTTCTAATATAGATTGAAATGGTACCATAAATTCTAAAACGTAATCTATTTTAAAATTAATTTTTGATAAATAATAAGCTTGTTCTAGTGTTCTTGGAAAACCATCTAATAAGAAACCATTAATGCAATCTTTTTTTTGAATTCTTTTTGCAATTAAATTACAAACAATTTCATTAGAAACTAATTTTCCTTTTTCAATAACATTTTTAATTATTCTACCTATATTAGTTTTTAAATGAACAGCTTCTCTTAGCATATCGCCTGTAGATATTTTTGGTATTTTATATCTTTCTGAAATAAATGTTCCTTGTGTTCCTTTTCCTGTACCAGGTGCACCAATAAGGATAATACGCATAATTAATAATATCTTATAAAAATATTAGTGAATATTAAGATTACTACTATATTACATAGTAGTAGTAATCATACTAATGTATTACTTTAAAAGCAATTTGTTCATTCTAGCAATAAATTTATGTGGATTATCTAAATGACCTTTTTCAGATAATAAAGCTTGATCTAATAATAGTTTAATCCATTCATTAAATTTATTTTCATCATGAATTAAACATATTTTTTTTATCAATAAGTGTTTTGGATTAATTTCAAAAATATATTTTAATTCTGGAACAGATTGTCCTGCTGCAGAAAAAAGTTTAGCCATTTGTGTAGTCATTTCAGTTGAATCACTTAATAACACACATGGTGTTTCTGTTAAACGATTAGTAAATCTAACATCTTTTACTTGATCGCCCAGTGATTTTTTGACTTTTTTTAAAAAATCAATCATTTCTGTTGAAATTTCATTATTTTTTATTTTTGTTTCTTGATTAAATTTGTTAATTGACAAATCTTCTTTACTGATAGATTGAAATTTTTTACCTTGAAATTCAATGAGATAATTCATCATCCATTCATCAATACGATCTGATAATAATAAAACATCAATATTATTTTTTTTAAATATTTCTAAATGAGGACTATTTTTTGCAGCTAAATAGCTATCTGCAGTGATATAATATATTTTTTCCTGTTTTTCATTCATATCAGATATATATTTTTGTAAGGACATATTTTGTTCAGAAGTATTATTTTTAATAGATGTAAAACGTAATAAATTAGCAATTATATCTATATTTTCATGGTCTTCGGCAGGTCCTTCTTTTAACACTAGACCAAATTCATTCCAGAATATTTGATATTTTTCAATATTATTTTTTGATATTTTATCTAGCATATTCAAAGATCTTTTAATTAACGCTTTTCTTAATTGTCCTGTAACAGCATTATTCTGTAATATTTCACGTGATACATTTAAAGGTAAATCATTAGAATCTAATAAACCTCTTATAAAACGTAAATAATTAGGAAGAAATTCATAAGAATTATCCATAACATATACGCGTTTTACATATAATTTTAAACCATGTTTATTATCTCTATTCCATATATCCCAAGCTGCTTTTTGGGGGATATATAATAAACTAATATATTCTTGTTTACCTTCTACATGATTATGACTCCATATAAGCGGATCTTTTTGATCATTAGTAAGATGTTTATAAAAATCTTTATATTCTTCATCAGTAATAGAAGATTTATTTAAAGTCCATAATGCTTTAGCTTTGTTAATTTGTTCCCAAAAATATGTTTTGTTTTTTTCATCATAATTTTGCATGTATATTGGAACTGTAATATGATCAGAATATTTACTAATAATATTTTTAATACGCCATGTTTCTAAAAATTCTTCTTCTTCTTTTTTTAAGAATAATGTAATTTCTGTACCTCTAGTTTTTTTAGTGATATTTGTAACATTATATTTTCCTTCTCCTGATGATTCCCATAATATTCCTTCATTAGCTGTTGTTCCGGCAAATCTAGTTCTAATGGAAACTTGATCTGATACCATGAAAGATGAATAAAAACCAACTCCAAATTCTCCAATTAGTTCATTTTTTTTATTTGTTTTTTGTTCTAAAGATTTTAAAAATAGTTTAGTCCCTGATTTAGCAATTGTGCCAAGGTTTTCAATAGCATCTTTTTTGCTCATTCCAATGCCATTATCACTAATAATTAATGTTTTTTGTGCTTTATTAACAGATATTTGAATTTTTAAATCATTATCATTTTCATATAATTTTGGTGATGAAATAGATTCAAATCTTAATTTATCTATTGCATCTGATGCATTAGAAACTAATTCTCTTAAAAATATCTCTTTGTTAGAATATAATGAATGAATCATCAAATGTAATAATTGTTTAACTTCTGATTGAAAATTATATATTTCTTTTTTTTGTTTATGCATAAGAATATCTCTTTTTATATTTTCAATAATTAATATTAAAAAACAAAAAATATTTATAGATTAAAAGATGTAAAATAGAAAAAATATATTAATTATCTTAAAATTATTTTAATTGAGCTTAGTTTCTATTTTTTTTCAAATTAAATAGGAATATTAAATCCATTAGGTAATTGCATTCCTGTAGATATAGCAGACATTTTCTTTTTTGCACTTCTGATATTCTTCTTGTAGCATCATTAAAAGCAGCAGCTGCTAAATCTTCTAACATATCTTTGTCATCTTTAAGAAGACTAGGATCTACTTCTACGCGTCTACAATTATGAGCTCCATTTATAGTTACTTTAACTAATCCAGCACCGGCTTCTCCTGTAACTTCCATTTTAGCTATTTCTTCTTGTATCTTTGCCATTTTTTCTTGCATTTGTTGTGCTTGTTTCATTAAATTACCTAAACCACCTTTAGTAAACATATTTTATTCTCTTTTAATGATATGAAAGAACGTATTTTCAGTATTATTGAATGAATATTATTTTTAAAACATTTATATATTAAAGAATTTTTTAGTTCTGAATATAAAATCTTTTACTAAAAATGAATTTTTTTAATACTGATTGTATTATATATATTTAAAATTATTGTTTTATGAGCAAATAAGTTAAGTTTATTTTTTATAATGAATTTTATTATTTTTTAATTAATTTAATGTTTTTAAATATTTTTTATTTTTTACGAATTGGGTATAAAATCATTATATTCTATATTCATAAGTAATTTATTCATATTTTTATTATAATATTTATTTAAAGATTATATATAATACATTATTTATATTTTTTAAAATTTTTATATGTTTATATTAGAATAATCATTGTAAACATGTCTGAATTCAATTTGTTTTAATGTATTTTCATTGTATTAATTGCACGCAGTAAAGTCATTTCAACACCTATTCTTCTACTAGGAGCAAATTGTAATTCTTTTCTTCCATTTAATAATATTTGATAGCATAATTGTATATTTTTTTTTGTTATATTATTAGCTATTATATTAATATGATTTTGATAAATATCTTGAATAGATTGTTTATATTGTGATGAAAAATATTGTGTTATAGAAATACGATGTAAAAAACGTAGTATTTCAATTAAAATCTCTTCCCATTCTACTCCTATATTATGCATTCTATTTAATAAAAACATTGTTTTTTTTGCATTAATTTTTAATACTGATCTAGTTAATAAAAAAGAATATTTTTCTAATGGTATACCTAACATTTCTCTTGTTGTATTTATTGTAATATGACCATTTCCTATATTAATAGCATATTCTAACAAATTTAATGCATCTCTTATACTGCCTTTAGCGTGATAAGATATTTTTTTTAAAGAATATATATCAGTTTTAATAGATTCTTTTAATAATATAATTTTTAGAAAATTAAAAATTTTTTCTTCAGATATAATCTGTAGTTGAAAATATAAACAACGCGAAATAATTGTTTTAGGGATTCTTTCTATATCTGTAGTAGCTAAAATAAATTTCACATGTTTAGGAGGTTCTTCAAGTGTTTTAAGTAATGCATTAAAACTATGGCGAGATAGCATGTGTACTTCATCAATTAAATATATTTTAAAACGACTTTTATTTGGTGCATAAGAAATATTATCTAATATATCTCGCATATCTTCTACTTTAGTACGAGAAGCTCCATCAATTTCGATTACATCTAAACATAATCCTTTTTCGATTTCTTGACAAATCAGGCATTTTCTACAAGGATTTGATGTAATACCTTTTTCACAGTTTAAACTTTTAGCTAGTAAACGAGCAATAGTAGTTTTTCCAACACCTCGTGTACCAGAAAATAACCATGCATGATGAATACGTCCAAGAGATAATCCATTAGATATAGCAGTAACAATATTTTTTTGACCAATGATATCTTGAAAAGATTGTGGACGCCATTTTTGTGCTAATATTTGATAATTCATATATTTTTTATCATTTTAATAAAAAGAATATTATGCTATCAATATTTATTATATTATGAAAGTATTCTTATATATTTTATAGAAGTTTTTTATTTAATTGTTTAAAAATATTTTATTAATATTATAAATATTAGTTGTAACTTACCTAATTGATCTATACAATAAAAAATATACTTGAATAAAAGTAAAAAACTTATTATATTTAAATAGTTTTCTGTTAGCTCCAAACACTGTCATATTGAAAACTTGGTCAGATTCGGAAGAAAGCAGCCGCATCAATAGATACAGGTGTTCTGATTAAGCTAACAGAAACTTTTAAAATTTTGATATTTGGCACATATACATTTTCCAATAAACATCTTGATTACTTAATAATGTTTTATGTGTTCCAGATTCAACAATTTTTCCTTTTTTTAGAACAACAATTAAATCTGCATCCGTTATAGTTGATAATCTATGAGCAATTACAATGAAAGTGCAATTTTTCCGTATTGATAAGAGTGTTTTTTGAATGAGCTGTTCTGTTTCAGAATCAATATTAGCAGTAGCTTCATCTAATATAAGTATTTTAGGATATTCAACTAAAACTCTAGCAATAGCTAATAATTGTTTTTGACCCACAGATAAATTATTACCTTCTTCTCCTAATACAGTATAAATTCCTTGAGACATAGATTTTACTAAAGAGGAAAGATAAACAGTATTTAATATATTCCATATTTTTTTTTCTGATATTTTTCTTCCTAATGCAATATTAGCAAAAACAGTATCAGACAAAACTATAGGATCTTGTTGTACCATTAATATATTTTTTCTTAAAACGCTGCGGCTAATTAAATCAATGGATGTATTATCTAAAAATATTCTTCCATGTTTTATAGGATAATATCCCATTAGTAAATTCGCTAAAGTACTTTTTCCGCTTCCAGTATCTCCTACAAATGCAATAAAACTTTTCGATGGAATATCAATATTAATATTATTAAGTGTGTTTTTTTTAGAATTTTTATAGCTAAAACTCACGTTTTTAATTGTTATTTTCCCACTTTTTAATGACGTTGTATTTTTTCCATATTTCTGCTGTGGCGAATCTATTAATAAAAAAATTCTTTCTCCTGCAACAATAGATTGCTGAAATACTGATTGCTGAATAGTAATAGCAATCAGCGGTTCATTTAGTCTGCCAAGATAAGTAATAAATGCATATAATATACCTACTTCAAATGTTTTTTCAGGAAATAAACTAAATAATAATATAAAATTACATAAAATAAGAGCAGATATAAAACTTAATAATGGTCTGAGTAAAAAACCATCTAATCTTAGTATTTTCATACGTGATATATAATGTAAATAGCTACTGTGTTTTATTTTTTCTTTAAAATGTTTTTCTTGACGAAATTGTTGAATAACATTTATGCCATTTATTGTTTCATTAAATTTATTATTAATGTCTGATAAGTAATATCTTACTTTTCTTAAAATAGGTGTACTATAGTATTGATAAAACAACATGATAGTAATCAAAATAGGTAAAATACATAAAGCTATAATTGCCATATGCCATTCAAGAGAAAACATAGCACATAATATAACAATAATTAATATTGTACTGCGAAATATTGTAGGTGCTACTGTATCATATAGTTCTTTTATTGTTTCAGTATCGCTAGTGACTTTAGAAATCATTTGTCCAATAGGTTGCGAATCAAATATACTAATTGGCTGTCTTAAAGCTGCATACATCACATCATTTCGTAGTTTATTGATAATTTTTACTGCAATTTTATTAAATAAAATACTTTGAAAATAATTTAAAAACACTGATAATATTTGCAATATAATAAAACATATTATTATCACCAATATTGTTAGAAAATATAATTGATGCTTTGCTAAAATATTATCAATAAAATAACTAATTAAGATTGGTCCTAAAACTTCTGATATTGATCCACCTAAAAGTAAAAAACATGCTAGTATTAATTGTTTTTTATAAGGATGCACATATATGAGCAAACGTTTTAAAATCGGCCAAAATTCAATAAAACGTGATATATTATAAATATTTTTCACCTATTTTTTAGTTATCCTTAAGTTTTTTTTCTAATTTTTGATAATTATACATAGATTTATACCAATTTTCTTCTTGTACTAATTTTAAATGATTTCCTCTTTGTATAATTATACCATTTTTAATTACTACGATTTCATTTGCATCTATTAATGTAGATAAACGATGTGTTGCAATAATTAATGAATGTTCTTGTTTTTTCCATTTTATAATATTATTTAAAATATTATTTGCAGTTTGTGCATCAACAGCAGAAAGAGCATCATCAAGTATTAATATTTCTGCATTTAATAATACAGCACGTGCTATACAAATACGTTGTTTTTGTCCACCAGATAACATAACACCTCTTTCTCCTACTTGGGTATCATATTTATTTGGTAAATCAATAATATCTTTATGTATATCTGATAATTTTGCTGCTTGTTCAATATCTTTTTGTGATGCATTAGGTTTTCCTAAAGAAATATTATAAGCTATGCTGTCTGAAAATAAAAAAGAAGTTTGATTTACTACTGCGATACGTTTTCTCCAATCATTAATTTTTAATTCTAATAATGATAAAGAATGATACGTAATATCTTGTTTATTAATAAAATTAAATTGTCTTTGAATTAGTTTTAATATTGTAGTTTTTCCAGATCCTGTTGGACCACAAATACCTAATATATTTCCTGGTTTAAGAATGATTTTTATATTTTTTAAAGATGGAATGTTATTTTTTGGATAATAAAATTTATAAATATTAATATTTAATATACCAGGATATAGTGGAATGGTTTTATTTCCATCTTTGATATACAATTCTTTGTTAATAATTGAGTAAATTCTTTCCCATGCAGCACTACCTCTTTCAACGATATTAAACATCCATGCCAAAGCTAACATAGGCCAAATCATTAATCCTAAGTACATAATAAAACTAGTTAGTTGTCCGATAGTGATTTGATTCTTCCAAACTAATGATCCTCCACTAATAATGGCTAATAAATTAGAAAAAGCTACTGATAAATAAATAACTGGATCAAAACAAGCATCAATTTTAGCTACTTCCATATTTTTGTTTCCAGCTTCTCTAACAATTGTGTTAAATTTATTTAATTGATTTTTTTCTAATCCAAAGGCTCGAATCATGCGAATACTAGTTAGTATTTCTTGTGTTTGATTATTTAATAAAGAAAAAGCGGTCTGCGCACTACGAAATTTGTTGTGTAGTTCTTGACCATATTTTTTAATAAATATCGCCATAATTGGCATAGGTAATAGTGAAATTATCGTAAGTAGAAAACTAATCTGAGTACTCATAACTATTAAAACAGAGCAACCCATAACTAATGAGTCTACAAGTGTTAAAACACCTTCACCTGCTGCAAAAACTACACGATCTACATCATTTGTTGCTCTAGCTATTAAGTCTCCAGTTCTATTTTTTAAAAAAAATATTTGGCTTTGTTGGCTAAGATATGAATAAAATTTTACGCGTAGTTCTATAGCTAATTTATAAGAAGCTCCAAATAATAATATTCTCCATAAATAACGTAATATATATATAGTTATCGCCACTAAGAGAATAATAAAAATCCATGAAAATATTTGCATACCATGAATATCATTTTTAATAATTAAATCTATTAATACACCTACTATTTTAGGTGGTAATAATTGTAAAATAGCAATTATTATCAATAATATAATTGCTCCTAAATATCTTTTCCATTCACGTTTAAAAAACCATCTTAATTGGTTGAACAATTTCACAAAAAAATCCTAAGTTAAATATTATAAATTTATTTTTTAACATACAAGTAATCATTATTTTTTAAAAAAAATATTTAAAAAATATTTTTAATTTTTCTAAAAAATATCATGCTTATTTTTAAAATATCAAATGAATATATATTGAAATATTTTTTTAAATTTATATTTTTTATATTTATGATATTTAATCTTTTCATATATTTCTTACTTTAATATTATGTGTTAAATTGTTTTATCTTTTAAAAGATATAAATAATTAATATTCATGTAAGATACTTAATAATTTTATAATTAATATATATATAAATTTTCATTTGAATTTAGATAAGTTAAATTAATTCAAATTAATACTTTTATAAAAATTATTAAGATATTAATTATAATGAACATAAAAATTTATTTTGTATTATTTTTATAAAAATATAATTATTATAAATTTTAAAATATACTATTAATAATAGATAAATTTTTATTTATATTAAATAACTATTAAAGTAATTTATCAAATTCTATCTTATTGTATGTAATTACTGATTTTTCACGTAGGTCTTTAAGAATAGAATTAAAAATTATTTGATTGTTATTTTGTTCTATATATTTAATAATCATATTATTTTCTTCTGGAGAAAAAGTTGTATTATAAACTTTTTCTAATGATATAATTATAAAATTATTGTTTTTATCTTGATATAAAGTATATGTTTTTTTTCCTTGTTTTGGTCGAGGTAAATTAAAAATTATTGATGTAATAGAATTTTGATCATAACGAGATATAATTTCAGGATCAGAAAAATATAGATGTGATTTTTTAAATAAATTATTTTTTCCTTTTTTCAATTGCAACATAATTTTTTCTGCTTTTTTTTGAGATTCTTTTGTAGCTTTTATAAGATTTATTTTATATATAATATTTTTTCGAACGTTTTGAAATGATTGTTTTTCTTGATTCTTGAAATTTACTAATTTAATTAAAAAAGCTTGATGTTTTTTTAAAATAATTAAATGAAAATATTTTTTTGGAATTTGATGATTTTGCAATAATTTCTTATGAAAGATTATTTTTTTCAAAATAAAATTATTTAAATTTTTAGGAACTGAATTTTTATTAAACCAATTTGTTTTTTCAATAACAAAATTATTTTTTTTAATAATTGATTCGATATTATTTGGATGTTTTTTTACAACATGAGATATGTTATGTATAAAAGTATTATATAAATTTAATGATTTTTTGTGTTGAATTTTTTTTTTAATTATATCAGATACTTCATCTATTTTTTTTGGTTGTGCAATTTTAATGTCATTTAATTTAATAATTAAAAATTCATTTTTAAATGTAATAATATTAGATATTTGATTTTTTCTTTGTAAATTAGCTTTTTTTATTTCATTAGGTGTTATATCTTCTGATATCCAACCAATATCACCTCCTTTTTTAGAAGAAATTGGATCTATAGAGTGTTTTTGAGCAATTTTTGAAAAATCTTTTGGTGCATTAGATAATTTAGATAATATTAATAAAGCTTGTTTTTTAGTTTTAGTTTGAATAATACTATATCTTCTTATTTCTTTTGTTGAATATTTTTGAATATTTTTTAGATATGTTTCATAAATTTCTTTATTATTACAACTAGTTTTAAATCGATCAATATTTAAGTGAATAAAATTAATTTTAAATTTTTCAGGAATATAAAAATTATTTCTGTTTTGATAAAAATATTTTCGTGCTTCTATATCATTTGTGTGTTGTTTATTAATTATAGAATCTGTTTTAATAATAGCTTTTTTAATAATTCTTTTTTGAGATAACAATTTAATAATGTTGTTTTTTTCATAGTTTAAAATAAAATTACTATTATATATAGCATTGACTAAATTTTCTGTATTAATTTTTTTTTTAATTATATCAATATACTCACGATTAGTTAAATTTATAGATGTAAGATAATTTAAATATTGTTCTTTATTAAATTTTTTATTTTTTTGAAATAAAGAAGAATTAAATATTATTTTTTTAATTTCAGAGTCATTGACTTGTAATTGCATTTTTTTTGCGTATTGTTCTAAAAGAACGTTATTAACTAACTGTGAAATAACATAATTATATGTTTGTTGTATAAATTGTACATTATTATGTATTTTAAAGAATTTTTTTCCTAATATTTTTTTTTGTTTTTCTTGTTCAATAAAATACATTTTTTGAAAGGTACTAAGATTAATTTTTTCACCATTTACTACAGCTATATATTTTTCAGAATTTTGATGAATATAACCATTTATAGTACTTAATATTAAAGATAAAATGATAATTCCTAAAATACATTTTCCTATTATATGAGTGAAGCGTGATTGCGAATGTTTTTTCATAATATGCTATAATCCTATATATTTTAAATATTCTTTTAAAGAAAAAATATTCTTATATTCTATTTATAAAGGCTGACAAATTTTGTCAGCCAAGATTTTGATTTTGCTATTATAATATTATTTTTTCTCTCTTAAAATATAAGGTGTATTTTCAAATGCTAAGTTTAGAACTTCTATAATATTTTTTATTGGATGTATTTTTAATCCTTTAATAATATTTTTAGGTATTTCTTCTAAATCTCGTTTATTTTCATATGGTATTAATACTGTTTTAATCCCGCCACGATGTGCTGCTAATAGCTTTTCTTTTAATCCTCCAATAGGTAATACTTGTCCTCTTAAGGTTATTTCTCCTGTCATTGCGATATCTGATTTAACAGGATTTTTTTTTAATGATGAAACTATAGCTGTACACATTGCTATACCAGCGCTAGGTCCATCTTTTGGAGTTGCGCCTTCAGGTACATGTACATGAATATCATATTTTTCATAAAAATTTTTTTGAATTCCTAACTGACAAGATTCAGAACGTACTACAGTTAATGCTGCTTGAATTGATTCTTGCATAACTTTTCCTAAAGAACCTGTATAAGTTAGTTTTCCTTTTCCTGGTATACATGCGGTTTCAATAGTAAGTAATTCACCACCTACTTCTGTCCAAGCCAAACCAATTACTTGACCAATTTGATTTTTGCAATTACTTTTTCCATAGTTAAAACGTTTGATGCCTAAAAATTTTTTTAAATTTTGATTTTTTACTTCAATTTTTGTTAAAGATTTATCTAAAAGTAAATTTTTTACTACTTTTCGACATATTTTAGAAATTTCACGTTCTAAATTACGAACTCCAGCTTCACGAGTATAATTTTGAATAATACTAATTATTGCGCAATCCGTTATCTTTAATTCATCTTTTTTTAGTCCATTTCTTTCTATTTGTTTTGGATATAGATATTTTTTTGCTATATTTAATTTTTCATTTTCAGTATAACCAGACAGTCGTATTATTTCCATACGATCAAGTAATGGTGCAGGTATGTTCATAGAATTAGATGTAGCTACAAACATCACATCCGAGAGATCATAATCAACTTCTAAATAATGATCATTAAAAGTTGTATTTTGTTCTGGATCTAATACTTCTAATAAAGCAGAAGCTGGATCTACTCTTATATCACAAGACATTTTGTCAATTTCATCTAATAAAAATAAAGGATTTTTTACTTTTGATTTTGCTATTTTTTGAATTAATTTACCAGGCATAGAACCTATATATGTACGTCTATGACCTCTAATTTCCGCTTCGTCTCTTATCCCCCCCAAAGCCATACGTACATATTTTCTTCCTGTAGATCTTGCAATAGATTTTCCTAATGATGTTTTTCCTACACCAGGAGGACCAATTAAACATAGTATAGGACCTTTTATTTTATTTTTTCGGCTTTGTACTGCTAAGTATTCTAAAATTCTTTCTTTTACTTTTTCTAGACCAAAATGGTCTATATCTAAAATTTTTTTAGCTTGTTGAATATCTTTTTTTATTTTAGTTCTAGCGTGCCAGGGAACTTGTATCATCCAATCAATATAGCTTCGTACTACTGTTGCCTCTGCTGACATAGGGGACATCATTTTTAATTTTTGTAATTCTGATTCAGTTTTTTCTTTAGCTTCTTTAGGCATTTTTGACGCTGTAATTTTTCGTTTTAGTATTTGATTTTCATCTGGAATTTCATCCATATCTCCAAGTTCTTTTTGAATTGCTTTTATTTGTTCATTGAGATAATATTCTCTTTGACTTTTTTCCATTTGTTTTTTGACGCGATTTCTAATTTTTTTTTCTACTAAAAGTAAATCTATTTCAGATTCCATAATAGCCATTAAAAATTCTAATCTTTCATTTATATTACATATTTCTAATACTGATTGTTTATCATTTAATTTTAATGGCATATGAGCAGCAATAGTATCTGCTAGTTTTTCTGAATTTGTGATATTATTAAGAGTATTTAATATTTCTAATGGAATTTTTTTATTAAGTTTAATATAAGATTCAAATTGATTAATTGTCGTTCGAATTAATACTTTTTGTTCTTTTTCTAATATTTTAGGAGGCTGAATTAATTCAACTTCTGCAATAAAATATTGTCCATTATTTGTTAAGTTTTTTATAGATGCACGTTGCAGCCCTTCTATTAATACTTTAACTGTACCATCTGGTAATTTTAACATTTGTAAAATTGCACTAATAGTACCGATATTAAATAAATCGTTTTTTGTAGGTTTTTCTTTAGATGCTTCTTTTTGTGCAATTAACATAATTTTTTTATCATTATTCATAGAATTTTCAATACATTGAATTGATGTTTTACGACCTACGAATAATGGAATTACCATATGAGGATATATTACTACATCTCTTAATGGTAAGACAGGAATTGTAATACGTTCAGAACGCTCAGAATTCATAGAGCTCTCTCTTTAGTTGAATTTTCCGCTATTTATTTTTAAAAACTGCAATATATAATAATAAAATATTCAGTATTTAAACCTATAATCAGTCAAGTATATCGGAATCGTTGCTTGACGTGTTTTATGTTAAGCGTTTGATAAAATAAAAGTCATAGCTTTTATTTTTATAAGATCATCGAATATATTTTATTCACCCGATGCTTTTTTGGATTTGTTTTTTTCATATATTATTTTGGGTGATGAATTGGAATTAATAACAGATTCATTAATTAAAACTTTTTTTACATGATTCATAGATGGTAATTCGTACATAATATTTAATAAGACATTCTCAATAATAGACCGGAGTCCTCTAGCGCCTGTTTTTTTGTTTATTGCTTTTTTTGCAATAGATTTCATACATTCTTTATTAAATTCTAATTTTACTTTTTCTAATTGAAATAAAATTTGATATTGTTTAATTAAAGCATTTTTCGGTTTATATAATATTTGTGTTAAAACATCTTCAGTTAATTGATTTAATATTGCTATAATTGGCAAACGACCAATAAACTCAGGAATTAATCCAAATTTTATTAAGTCTTCAGGTTCTACTTTTTTTAATAAAATATCTTCTGATATATTTTTTTGTGTTTTTTTAACATCAGCGTGAAAACCTATTTCCGTTTTGTTATCAAGCCTTTTAGAAACAATTTTAGATAAATCTAAAAATGCACCAGCACATATAAATAATATATTAGAAGTATTAATTTGTAAAAATTCTTGTTGTGGATGTTTACGTCCTCCTTGAGGAGGGATAGATGCTAATGTGCCTTCAATTAATTTTAATAAAGCTTGTTGTACTCCTTCCCCAGATACATCTCTAGTAATAGATGGATTATTAGATTTTTTTGCTATTTTATCTATTTCATCAATATAAATAATGCCTAATTCTGCTTTTTTTACATCATATTGACATTTTTGTAACAATTTTTGAATAACATTTTCAACATCTTCGCCTACATATCCAGCTTCTGTTAAAGTTGTAGCATCTGCAATTGCAAATGGTACATCCAAAAATTTAGCTAATGTTTGTGCTAATAATGTTTTTCCACTACCTGTTGGTCCTATTAATAATATATTACTTTTTCCTAATTCAACTAAATCTATATTTTTATCAAAATTGCTCAAACGTTTATAATGATTATAAACAGCCACAGATAAAACTTTTTTTGTATAATCTTGTCCAATTACATAATTATCTAAGTATGCTTTTATTTCATGTGGTTTTGGTAAGTCATGAATTTTATTTGTAATACTTTTTGTTTTTTGTTTTGGAGTTTCTTGATGAATAATATTATTGCATAATCGAATACATTCATCACATATATAAACTTTAGGACCAGCTATTAATTTTTGCACTTCTTTTTGATTTTTACCACAAAAAGAACAATAAAGCAGTATTGTAGAATTTTCTTTACTCTTATCTGTCATGATTAACCTCTTTTGATATCTAGTCATATTACTTGAGTAAATAGATTCTATATTTTAACTAAATTTTTTATTAAAAAGTATAATATATTCATTTTTCAACGTTGTGTTAAAACTGCATCAGTTAATCCATATTGAATTGCTTCATGTGCTGATAAAAAACAATCTCGTTCTGTATCTTTATTAATTTTTTTTATAGATTGTCCTGTGTGAAAAGACATTAATTTGTTTAGTTTTTTCTTCATATCCATAATTTCTCGTGCATGAATAGCAATATCTGATGCTTGTCCTTTATATCCACCTAATGGCTGATGAATCATTACTTTTGAATTAGGTAAACAAAATCTTTTTCCTTTTTTTCCAGATGTTAATAATAAAGCTGCCATTGAACATGCTTGACCTATGCAAATAGTACTAATATCTGATTTTACAAATTGCATCGTGTCATAAATTGACATTCCTGCCGTGATAATACCTCCTGGAGAATTTATATATAAAAATATATCTTTATCTGGTTGTTCAGATTCTAAAAATAATATTTGAGCTACAATATTATTTGCCATATTATCTTCAATAGGACCTGTTATAAAAATTATTCTTTCTTTTAATAATCTTGAATAAATATCATATGAGCGTTCTCCTCTAGAATGTTCTTCTATAACCATTGGAACGAATGTTCCGAATAAATGTTGTGCATTTTTACTATATAACATTTTTGTTCCTGTAAAAAATGAATATCATTTTTGTTAAAGAATTTTTATAAATATGTAAAATTTTAGTATACTGAATTCAATATATATAAGTATAAAATTTATGTAGCAAACTCATTATAAGTTTCCCATTCATAATTTATAAAATCATTAAAAGTCCAATATTTTTCAACTATATTAACGTTATTTTTTAAGAATTTTATAGCTTGATTTTTTAATTCTATGTTTTTTATAGTATTTTTAAAAGTTTCATTTTTATTATATAAATTAATAATTTCTGTTGGTTTTTTATAATTTAAAGATATTTTATTAATTAAAGATGTTAAATTTTTTTCGTCTACAAATATTTTTTCATTCGATAGGATAGTATCTAATATAATTTGCATACATAATTGCTTTTTAACTTTTATATCAAAATTATAATGATATTTCTTTTCTAATATATTACTATTTTTTTCGTGATATTGTTTTACATATTCTTTATGTAAATTTTTTTTGTTTTGTTTAAATAAAATTGGTGGTATTAAAATAATATTTTTTTTAATTATTTGATCAATTATTTGATCTTCAAGATATTTCTCAGTTATTTTCTGTATTTGTGCGTAAATATTATTTTTTATATTTTTATATTGTTTTTGATTTAATTTTTGTTCATAAATGTTTTTTATAGTATTTGAATCAGTTTCTATTTCTTCTTGTTCTTCGATTTTAGTAATTTTAATTTTAAATGTGATATTTTGATTTTGTAGTTCTTGTATTGGATATAATGCATGAAATTTTATTGTAAAAAAAATAATATCGTTTATAACATGATTAATAATTTTATATTTTAATTGAGGAATTAATGTAGTGTCAGATACAATAAATGTATAATTTTTTTTATTAAATTTAGTGATTAAGTGAATATTATTATAAACTTCATAATCAATAGTTACACGATTATTAGATTTAATAGGTTTATTAATTTTTTTCCAAAAAAAATTTTTATATTTATATTTTTCAATATTGTTTTGAATTTCTTCATCTGTAATCTGAACATTGATTTTATTTACTGTAATATTATTAATATTTTTTATTTGAAATGTTGGATAAATTTCATATATAACAGAGTATTGAACATATTCTTTTTTTTCGTTTTTATTGTTATGGATATAATATTGTGGAGAGCCAATAATTTTTATTTTTTCTTTATTTAAAAATTCATAAAAAAATTTTTGCATTAGTTGTTTAAATATATCATAATAAACAACATCACCATATTTTTTTTGTATAAATGTAATAGGAATTTTACCTTTTCTAAATCCATTAATAATTTTAGTTTTACTAAGTTTTATAAATTCTTTTTGAAGAGAATTATTAATTGTTTCTTTTAGAATATTAATTGTAACGCGATGGCTTTCATCTTGATTTTTTTCCATAACAAATTTCATTTTCTTACCTCAAACAATTAATTTTATTATTTATTTTATATTTCTATATTTTAAAGTTTATTAATTTTTTAAAATGTCATTTTTTATAAGAAATATATTGTATTTAGAAAAAAATAAAATATCATTTTTTAAAACATTTAGGATTATTATTGATTTGACATTTTTTATTTTGCCATTCATTTACAGTATAAGTATTTAATGTTACTGAATATATTTTTTTATTTTAAATAGTTTGGAAAAAATTAAACGATGTCTATCAAGTAAATTTTGATTTATAAAATCATTACTAACAATAATTATTTTTATATGCGTGAGATCTGTTTTGGAATGATGATGAAAATAGCTATTATTATAAATTTTAATAAAATCGATATGCATGTTAGATATTAAATATTTTTTTATTTTTTTTAGAATCATTAATTAATACTATTCCTTTTTTTTGAATACAAATAAAGATCAATCAAAATATTTATATTAGATTTTTAAAAAATGCTCTTAAAATATTGATTAAATTTTATCAATTTTTAACAAATAATTCAATTATTTCGAAAAAGTATTATCATTAATAATTAGTGTAATTTCTTATATAAAATAAATGTTATGTAAATTTTTTTAATAAAGAATCAGAATTATTTAGAGGCTATTAAATGATATGTTTAAGTAATATTTATACTAAATTTTTTAGAGTATTATCATTAATAGTAGTATTTTTTTTTCTAAATGGATGTAGCAGTATAATATTGCATCCTAGTGGATCTATTGCCATACAAGAATACTCATTAATATTAATATCATTTGTCATGATGTTATTTATTATTATTCCTGTTATTTTTATGACAATATATTTTGCTTTTAAATACCGCTCAACTAATACTAATCAGATATATCGACCGAATTGGTCAGATTCAAAAAAAATAGAAATAGTAATATGGACAATACCAATTGTTATCGTTTCTTTTTTAGCTTTTTTAGCTTGGAATAATACACATGTATTAGAACCAAAAAAATCTATTATTTCTATTCATGATCCTATTAAAATAGATGTAGTTGCTTTAGATTGGAAATGGTTATTTATTTATCCAGATTATCATATTGCTACTATTAATGAAATTATGTTCCCTGTTAATCGACCTATCATTTTTCGTATTACTTCAAAATCTGTTATGAATGCTTTTTTTATTCCGGATTTAGGTAGTCAAATATATGCTATGCCTGGAATGATAACAAAATTAAATTTAATTGCGAATTACTCAGGTAAGCATCAAGGTATATCATCGAATTATAGTGGAAAAGGTTTTTCTAATATGAAATTTACAGCTATATCTGTTTTGAATCATGCTGATTTTTTAGAGTGGGTAAAAAAAATAAAAACATCATCTAAAACATTAAATACAATAAAAGATTTTAATATTCTATCTATACCAAATGATAATTATTCTATAGAATATTTCTCCAATGTTAAAAAAAGATTATTTAATCAAATTGTTAATCAATATCGTATAAAAAATTTTAAAATCTTAGATAAAAATACTGAATATAAAAAAATAAATGAAAGTATTAAGTTTGGAGAAATAGAATCATGTTTGGAAAATTAACATTAAATTCTATACCATATGATGAACCCATTATTATGGTAACATATATTGCTATTATTTTAGTGTCATTATGTCTTGCATCAACTATTACTTATTATAAAAAATGGAGATATTTATGGTCTGAATGGTTTACTACAGTAGATCATAAAAAAATATCTATTATGTATTGCATCCTAGCTTTTGTAATGTTATTTCGTGGTTTTGTTGATGCAATTTTAATGCGTACTCAACAGGTCATTTCATCAGCAGGATACAAAGGATTTTTACCGCCACATCATTATGATCAGATATTTACAGCTCATGGTGTAATAATGATTTTTTTTGTAGCTATGCCTCTTGTTATCGGTTTAATGAATTTAGTAATACCATTACAAATTGGAGCGCGTGATGTAGCATTTCCATTTCTGAATAATTTAAGTTTTTGGTTAAATGCAAGTAGTGCTGTATTATTAACTTTATCTTTAGGAATTGGTGAGTTCGCTCAAACAGGTTGGTTAGCCTATCCTCCACTATCTGGTATTAAGTATAGTTCAGGTGTAGGAGTAGATTACTGGATTTGGAGCTTGCAAATATCTGGTGTTGGAACAACTTTAACAGGTATTAATTTTTTAGTAACAATTTTAAATATGCGAGCACCAGGTATGTCTTTTTTTAAAATGCCAGTTTTTACTTGGACTGCTTTATGCACTAATATTCTAATAGTCATTTCATTTCCTGTGTTAACTATTACTTTGATACTATTAACCTTAGATCGTTATTTAGATTTTCATTTTTTTACTAATGACTTAGGTGGAAATGCAATGATGTATGTCAATTTAATATGGATTTGGGGGCATCCAGAAGTATATATTTTAGTTCTACCAGCATTTGGTATATTTTCAGAAATAGTACCGACTTTTTCAAGAAAAAGTTTATTTGGATATATATCTTTAGTTTGGGCTACATTATCAATTACTATTTTATCGTTTATTGTTTGGCTGCATCATTTTTTTACTATGGGAGCAGGAGCAAATATCAATTCTTTTTTTGGTATTACGACAATGATTATAGCTATTCCTACTGGTGTAAAAATTTTTAATTGGCTTTTTACGATGTATCAAGGACGTATATATATACATTCTTCTATTTTATGGACATTAGGTTTTTTAGTTACTTTTTCTATTGGTGGTATGACTGGTGTTCTTTTATCAGTTCCTCCAGCTGATTTTATTTTACATAATAGTTTATTTTTGGTTGCGCATTTTCATAATGTAATTATTGGTGGTGTTGTTTTTGGTTGTTTTGCTGGAATTAATTATTGGTTTCCAAAGTTATTTGGATTTATTTTAAATGAAAAATGGGGAAAATGTGCGTTCTGGTTTTGGATTATAGGTTTCTTGTTGGCATTTATACCGTTATATTTTTTAGGTTTAATGGGTATGACTCGTCGTTTAAGTCAAGATATTAATCCAGAATTTCATAAATTATTATGTATTGCTGCTATTGGAGCTATATTTATAGGTATTGGTATTGTATGTCAAATAATTCAATTTTTTGTTTCAATAAGAGATCGTAAATATAATTTAGATCTAACTGGTGATCCTTGGAATGGAAGAACATTAGAATGGTCTACTTCTTCACCAGCTCCATTATATAATTTTGCTATTATTCCTCAAGTAAAATGTAGAGATGATTTTTGGGAGACCAAAAATAGCAGTAAAAATAATAAAAAAATGATGTCAAGTATTAATTATCATACAATTCATATGCCAAAAAATACTGGATTAGGTTTTTTAATTAGTATATTTTCTTTATTATTTGGTTTTGCAGCTGTTTGGCATATTACTTGGTTATGTGTTTTATCTTGTATTTCTATTGTTATTAGTTTAATTAAACATAGTCTCAATGAAGATACAGAATATACTATATCCATAGAAGATATAAAAAAAATTGAAAATAAAAATTTTAAAAATATTCAAAAAGCAGGTTTGCAATGATAAAATATGACAATAATAAAATAATGTTCAATTTTCGCTCAGATAATATTTCAAATAAAAAATCAGAAAATAATAAATTATTTGGTTTATGGATATATTTAATGAGTGACTGCATTATGTTTGCAGTTTTATTTTCTATTTATGCTATAATTTCTTCAAACATAGATATAAATATTATTAGCAATAAAATATTTAATTTATCTTATGTGTTGTTAGAAACATTTCTATTATTATTAAGTTCTTTATCATCTGGTTTAACTGTCACTTCGATGTATAAAAACAAAATTAATATGCTTTTTTTGTATTTAATTCTTACTTTTTGTTTGGGATTAATGTTTATATTTTTAGAAATTTATGAATTTTACAAACTTATAATAGATAATTTAGGTCCTAATCAACATGCATTATTTTCTATTTTTTTTACTCTTGTAGGAATGCATGGAATTCATATTTTTTTTGGACTAATATTAATATTATCAATTCTTTATCAAATTCAAAAGTTAGGTTTAACTAATATTATTTATACTCGTATTTTATGTTTTAATATTTTTTGGCATTTTTTAGATATTATATGGATTTGTATTTTTACTTTTATCTACCTCAATGGATGTATATAATGTGTTGTGATATTAAATCAAAGATTGATACAAATATAAAATCGTATTTTTTAGGTTTTTTGTTTTCTTTTATTTTGACTATTGTTCCATTTTTACTTGTTATAAATAAAATTTTTTCCAGTAACACAAATTATATTATTTGTTTACTTTGTGCTATTATCCAAATATTTGTGCATTTTATATACTTTTTGCACTTAAATTTTTCTGAAGAAAAAAAATGGAATGTGATTAGTTTATTATTTGTCATAATAATTATTTTTATTATTGTATTTGGTTCTACATGGATTATGCATCATTTAAATCATTATAATTATCACACCATAAAATATGCATATAATTAATATGTTTAAATATTACTTAGAGATAGTTAAACCTAAAATTGTCATTGGCAATCTTATTTTAGTAATAGGTAGTTTTTTATTTGCATCTCGTTTGTTTAATTTTGATATTTTTTTGTTTGTATATACAATTTTAGGCGGATCTTTAGTTATAGCTTCTGCTTGTGTATGTAATAATGTAATTGATCGTGATATAGATCAAAAAATGAAACGTACAAGTGATCGAGTATTATCAAAAAATCTAATTTCTTGCCAATCTGCTTTAATATTTTCAATTGTTTTAGGAATATTAGGTATTGTTATACTTGGTTTATTAGTAAATTATTTATCAATGTTTATATCAATTTTTGGGTTTTTTGTTTATGTTTTTTTATACACATGGATATACAAACGTAAATCAATTTATTCAACATTTATTGGAAGTTTTTCAGGTTCTACTCCTTCTATGATTGGTTATGTTGCAATATCTAATAAAATTGATTTATGTTCAATATTATTATTTATTATTTTAATATTTTGGCAAATGTCTCATTTTTATTCTATTGCTATTTTTAGAAAAATAGATTACAAAAATGCTAATATTCCTATTTTCTCTGTAGTAAAAGGTGTTATGACAACGAAAAAGCATATTTTTTTTTATATTCTTGCTTTTACTTGTTTTAGTTCGTTGTTAACTTTTTTAGGATATCTGAGTTATATTTTTTTATTTTTATTTTCTATAATTAATTTTTATTGGTTATTTTTATCTTATTGTAGTTTGAAAAAAAAATACTGTTCAATAAATTCATATCAATTATTTTTTTGTTCTATTGTAGTTATTGTTATTTTTAATTTTTTAATATCTATAGATAGATATTTTGAATTTATTTTGATTGAATAATTTTCAGTTATTGATATTGTTGTTTTTTATAAACATTTATTTGGTCTGGGTATACCTGCAATTTTACTGGCTTGTCTAGCTGGACCTTTAGGAAAAAGTTTAAATAGATAAATACTGTTTATTTCAGAGTGATTCATCTTGTATTTGATACTTTTAATTAACATTCTCATTGATGGTGTGAGTTTAAATTGCAAATAAAAATTTCGTATAAAAATTATTATTTTCCAATGGTCTGAACGAAGATTAATATTTTCTTTTTGTGCAATTATTTTTGCTATTTCTGTATTCCAATCTTCAGTTTTTTTTAAATATCCTTCTGAATCTTTTTCAATTTTTTGATATATTTTATTATTGTTATTCATGTATTTTTTATGTTTATATAAGATTAGTTTTATATTAAAAAATATTAAATTGTGAGGATTATAAAATGAATTTTTTAGAATTACAAGTTACATTAAGTTTTTGTGCAATTTTTTTTTACGAATGCTAGGAATGTTTATGGTGTTACCAGTTTTAAGTAAATATGGTATGTATTTAGATGATGGAAATAAATTTTTAATTGGTTTATCAATCGGAATATATGGTTTTGCTCAAGTGTTATTTCAAATTCCATTTGGAATTTTATCTGATCAATTTAATCGAAAAACAATAATTTTAATCGGTCTTCTTGTTTTTTTTATTGGTAATCTTATATCTGCTAATATTCATTCAATTTGGGGTTTAATAATTGGTAGATTCTTACAAGGTTCAGGTGCTATATCTGGTGTATGTATGGCTTTTTTATCAGATTTTATACGTGAAGAACATCGAGTTAAATCTATTGCAGCTATTGGTGTTAGTTTTGCTATTTCTTTTTTGATTTCTATGATTTCTGGACCTTTAATTATCCAAAATTTTGGATTTTTTTCAATTTTTTGGATATCATCATGTTTATCTATAATTTGTATAGTAATAGTTTTTTTTCTGATTCCTTTTTCAAAAACTAATAAAATCAAAAAACAAACCATACGCTTATCACATAAAAAAATATTAAAACTTTTCTTGAATAAAATTTTTTTTAGATCATATATGGGTATATTTTTTTTACATTTTATTTTAATGATGAATTTTATGATTATTCCTAATCAGTTAGAAATATTAGGTTATTTATTTAACGATCATTGGAAAATTTATTTGTATACGATATCAATTTCTTTTTTAATCTTATGTATATTTATTTTATACTGTAAAAATAGATTTTTTTTAAAAAATATTATTGAAATTTCTATTTTTTTGATTTTTTTTTCAGAATTTATTTTTTTATTAGCACATAGTTATTTTTTTTGGTTGATAATTTCTTTACAGATTTTTTTTATATCTTTTAATTTTCTTGAAGTTTTTTTACCTTCAAATATAGGTAATAATATATCTAAAAATTATAAAGGTAGCGCTATGAGTATTTATTCGACTAGTCAATTTTTAGGAATTGCTTTTGGAGGTATTTTTAGTGGATGGATTTATAGTTTTTTAAATATGTTTCAAATCTGTTTGTTTCAAATATTTATAGTGTTAATATGGTATTTTTTTAGTTTTTTTTGTAAAAAATAGCTTTTTTATAGTATAATTATAATTATTTCATAAAAATATATATTACAATTTTTTTCAATATATATTTCTTAGGTTTTTATACATGACTTTTTTAAAATTACATAAAATATATCAATATCGCATTAATAAAAAATTATATTATATATTACAAGGTTTATCTTTTAAAAAATCAGATCTTTTAAAAGCAATCCAATATAGTTTATTTTCAGGTAGTAAAAGGTTGCGTTCATCTTTAGTATATGCAACTGGTCATATGTTTAAAAGTCATCTAATAACATTAGATGTCATATCTGCAGTGATTGAATGTGTCCATTCATATTCTTTAATACATGATGATTTGCCATGTATGGACAATGATAATTTTAGAAGAGGTAAAAATTCTTGTCATATAAAATATGGTGAAGATATTGCTTTATTAGCTGGAGATTCCTTACAAAGTCTTGCATTTAATATTTTATCAAATAGTTTTATGCCTCATGTATCTAATATGAAACGTATAAAAATGATTTCTGAATTGTCGTATTCTATTGGTTCATCAGGTATGTGTATAGGTCAAATGTTAGATTTACAATTAAAAAAAAAAAAATAGTTAATTTGTCTCAATTAAATATGATTAATTTATATAAAACTGCATTTTTAATGCGTACTGCTGTTCGTTTAACATATTTTTCTTCAAATAGTTTTTCTAAATCGATTTTATCAATTTTAGATTTTTTTTCGATTTCTCTTGGTTTAGCATTTCAAATTCAAGATGATATATTAGATATCAAAAATGATTTAATTATTAAAAAGCATACTTATCCAACTATAGTAGGTTTAGAAGCTTCAAAAATAAAAATAAAAGAATTATATAAAAAATCATTTTTAGCACTCAATTATTTAAAAAAAAAATCTTTTGATACAAGTATATTAGAACAATTAATAAATTTTATTATTCAATCTGTTGAATTAATTTAATATGAGCACCTAATGAATGTCAATCTTAAAAAATATCCTCTTTTGTCATTTGCTAATTCAGTAAAAAATTTACGACTTTTACGGATTGAAGAACTACCACAATTGTGTTCTGAACTACGTCAATACTTATTAGATATTGCAACTATAGCGCAAGGACATTTTGCTTCTGGTTTAGGTGTAATTGAAATAACTGTTGCGCTGCATTATACTTATAATACTCCTTTTGATAATTTATTATGGGATATAGGACATCAAGCATATCCTCATAAAATATTAACTGGAAGAATAGATAGAATTAATAGTATTAGAAAAAAAAATGGATTGCATTCTTTTCCCTGTCGCGATGAAAGTGAGTATGATGTTTTAAGTGTAGGTCATTCTTCTACTTCTATTAGTGCAGGATTAGGAATGTCTATTGCAGCAAGAAAAGAAGGAAGAAATAGAAAAACAGTGTGTGTTATTGGTGATGGAGCTATTACTGCAGGTATGGCATTTGAAGCGATGAATCATGCTGGAGTAATTAAATCTGATTTTTTAGTAATATTAAATGATAATCAAATGTCTATTTCTAAAAATGTTGGAGCTCTTGCTTCTCATCTTAAAATATTAAGCAATACAACACAATATTCAAGAGATCAAATAAAATTTCATAAGCTTAATAAACAATTATCTATTAAATCTAATAAGATTAAAAATCTTCATTGTTATTTCAATTCAATATTTTCTCATTTAGGTTTTAAATATTTAGGTCCATTTGATGGTCATAATGTTTTTTCTATTATTAGAATGTTAAAAAATATTAAAAGTACACAAGATACTTATATGTTGCATCTAATAACTAAAAAAGGTAAAGGTTATCTTCCAGCAGAGTTAGATCCTATTAAATGGCATTCGATTTCTGTAAATAATAAATTATCTCCTAAAAAAACTATAAGTTATTCAGACATTTTTGGTGCTTGGTTATGTGAGATAGCTCAATTTGATAAAAAATTAATAGCGATCACTCCTGCAATGTGTGAAGGTTCTGGTATGTTAAAGTTTTCTCGTCTCTTTCCACAACAATATTTTGATGTTGCTATTGCAGAACAGCATGCTGTGACTTTTGCAGCAGGTTTAGCAATTAGCGGTTATAAACCAGTTGTTGCGATTTATTCGACCTTTTTACAAAGAGCATATGATCAAATTATACATGATGTAGCTTTACAAAAATTATCTGTATTATTTGCTATAGATCGAGGAGGAATTGTTGGGAATGATGGAGCAACTCATCAAGGTATATTTGATTTAGCTTATTTAAGATGTATTCCTGGTATAGTCATTATGACACCTAGTAATGAAAATGAGTGTCGTCAAATGTTATATACTGGTTATATGTATCAAAAAGGTCCGTGCGTGGTAAGATATCCTAAAGGTAATGGTATTGGAACATTATTAACGCCAATGAATATTATGCCATTAGGAAAATCTTTAATAAAAAGATATGGAAAAAAAATAGCAATTTTAAATTTTGGTACTTTATTACAAAATGCTTTTTTTGCTGCAAATAATTTAAATGCAACATTAGTTGATATGCGTTTTGTCAAACCTTTAGATACAAATATGATCTTAAATTTATCATCTAAACATAAATTTTTTATTACTCTTGAAGAAGGTGTAATTTCTGGTGGTGCTGGTAGTGCTGTAAATGAATTAATTATGATTAATAAAATTTGTTTACCTGTTTTGAATATTGGTTTACCTGATGTTTTTATTCCCCAAGGGTCTCAAGAAGAAATTAGACATGATTATCAATTAGATGCAGAAGGTATCTATAAACAAATTTTTTGTTGGTTAACATAATAATAAATACAATTACATATTCAATAAAACATTAATCTAACTATATTTGATTTGTGTTGTGTATCCCATTTTACACGCAACTTTGTCTAATACTCCATTAATAAATTTATGACTATCTTCAGAACCAAATAGTTTAGCTAATTCAATGCCTTCATTTATAGATACTTTGTAAGGTATATCTTTTCTATTATATAATTCATAGAATGCAATTCTTAGAATAGCTTTTTCAATATGTCCTAATTCTTTTAAAGATCTAAATAAATATGGTTTTATTAGATTATCTATATTTTGATAATGACATGTAACGCCAATAATTAATTCATAAAAATATGATATATCAATGTTTTTTTTATTAATTTCTTTTAAAAATTGAATAGCACTTTCTTTTATATTATTATGAGAAATTTCCCAGGAATATAGCATTTGTAAGGCACATGCACGTGCTTTTCGTCGATAAGCGGGTTTCATAGATTATAATTTTCTCTTATTTTTTTTATATATTTATATGGAATTTTTAGGAGATAATATTAATCTTATATCAGGTCCTATTTGTCGAATGTCTTGAAATTCAAATTGAAGAGAATTAGATAATTTCAAGTTTTTATGAATTATGCATAATGGTTTAGATTCATGTCCTAATAGTTTAGGTGCGACATATATAATTAATTCATCTATTAAATTATTTTTTAATAAAAATCCTGATAATTGACTACCTGCTTCTATCCAAATATTATTTATCTTAGATTCTCCTAAAAATTTTAAAAGAGCATTGATATTAATTTTTTTTTGATGCTCTTCTATTATGATTTGTTTTATGTTTTTAGGCCATATATTTTGATCGCGTTTTAATCTTATTAACCAAATATCTCCTTTTGTTTGAATGATTTTATGAAATGGTTGAACACGATTTTGACTATCTAAAATAATTCTAATCGGATTTTGAAATATTTTTTTAGGAATGATAGATAATGTTTTATCATCTAGTTCTTGATATCGTATATTTAATAATGGATTATCAGTGATAATAGTTGAACTACTACTTAAAATAGCTGAACTTTTCGCTCGAAATACTTGAACATCTTGACGTGCATATTTTGAAGTAATCCATTTACTTTCACCATTTTTAGTAGCTATTCTGCCATCTATTGACATCGCTAATTTAAGTTGTGTTCATGGTAAACCAGTTTTCATTCTTTTAAAAAAACCTTTATTATATTTTTTTGATTCTTGAGATAATAAACCTGTTTTTACTAAAATACCATGTTTTTTTAAATATAAAACACCTTTTCCAGATACTTTTGGATTAGGATCAATATTTGATATAATTGCGCGATGTATACCAGCTTTTACTAATGCATTACAACAAGGAGGAGTTTTTCCAAAATAATTACATGGCTCTAATGTTATATAAACAGTACTGCCTTTTGCTTCCGTTCCAGCCATTTCTAATGCATTAATTTCTGCATGATTATCTCCTGGTTGTTGATGCCATCCTTCTCCTATAATATGATTATTTTTTACAATCACACATCCGACATTAGGATTAGGTGAAGTAGTAAATTCTCCTAATTGACTAATTTCAATTGCTTTTTTCATATAAAATATATCGTTCATTTTAATCAACTTATGTTAGGTGTATTTGTAAAATTTTTAATTAAAATGATTAAAATTTTTATTTTCAAAAAATATTTTTTTTGATTTTAAAATAAATTTAAACCAGTTTTTATTGATTTCATATGCCTAATACACGTACAATTAATAGAGAATTTTGCATAAATTTATGTAATTAATTTATTTTTTGTTGAATTTTACAATATAGTTTATAATCTTCTTCTATATTGCATTCCAAATTTAAACAATATTGATGTTTAAAGTTATTCGTTCACATAGGCGAAATACATAATTTATTTAAATTAATATTTGCTCCACATTTACTTTTTTAAGTATATAACCTAAATCAGAAATTAGTCCATCGGATATATTAATTTCTGAATTAGTATTTTTTTTAAGATAGATTCCTTTATAAATTCTTGGTATAGGATGTAGATGTTTTTAATGAAATAATTTTTTATTTTTATATTTTTAATATAATTTTTTTGTCAACAAAATAATCTAGTTTCACTCTCTCCAAGAGTACTAGTAACATAAATACGATCTCCTATTTTAGCATTACTTCTTAATAGTTCAGTATTTTTTTTAATAATCCATCAATACTTAAAGTAATGCTTAATGGATTACAATGTATATCACTACCGATTAATCGTATATTATATTTATCTAAAACATCAAAAAAAACTATTATTAAATTTTTTTTAACCAGAGACTTTGATCTTTAGGTATTGTGATAGATAGTGTTATCCATTTTGAAATAAGCATCCATAGCAGCAATATCATTAAGATTCACTGCTGCTGTTTTATATGCTAAATCATTAGGAGATATATTTTTAAAAAAAATGAGACCTTTAACTAAAGTATTAGTACTAATTTCAAGAACATCATCATCTGCTATTTTAATGATCAGACCATCATCTCTGATTCCTTTATAATTTCATGAGAATCTTGTTTTTGATTACGTTCAAAAAAAATTTACAATAATTTCAAATTCAGTATATTTCATAATATTTAGTTTTATTATATGATATATTTATTAAATTAAAATATATATATTATAGTGATGTTTTTAAATTTTTCACTATATTAATCATTTCTAATGCTGCTAAAGCAGCCTCAGATCCCTTATTTCCCATTTTTAAACCAGATCTTTCAATTGATTGTTGCATATTATTTGTTGTTAATATTCCTAAAGTAATAGGTAAAAAATACTGTATGCTAATCTTTGAAAGATTACTGATAGTATCATTGCTAATGTATTTAAAATGGTCTGTTTCTCCTTGAATAATTGTTCCTAAAGTAATAATAGCATCATACTTATTAGATTTTGCAATATAATTTGCTATAGTTGATATTTCATATGCTCCAGGAACATATATTGTTAAAATATTTTCTTGCTTTACTTTTCCTATTCTTATTAATATATCTAACGCTCCTGATAATAAATGTTGATTAATAAAATCATTAAATCGAGCTATAATTATAGCAATAGATGCATTTTTAGATACAATACCTGATTGAATTATATTCATTTTTTAATTTACTTATCGTGTTTAAAATTTATAAAACTAATTTTTAATTATTTAATATCCAAGCATATCCATAATGATTATAAAATCCTGCTATGTTAGCAGCTTTTTTACCAATTCCTTCATAGATGTCAAAATGTTGATTTTTAATTGCACCTCCTACATCTAATGCAATAACTAAACGCATTTCATATTGATTAATAAAGATACCATTTTTATTAAGCAAAGGTATTTTTAACAGAATTACACTACCGCTGTTTATTATAGATTTATCTGCTGCTATTGATGCTTGAGAGACCAGTGGCACAGCACTTGCACCATATACTTCTTTTTGATTGGTTTCTTTGAAAAAAACAAAAGATTCATTTTTTTCAAATAAATCTTTTATTTCTTGTTCAGAATGTTGTTTGCACCATAATTTAATTGCTTGCATTGACATATTTTTTTTTTTGATATCACCATGATTAATTAAAATCTTTCCAATGGCTTTATAAGGCCAACCATTTTCTCCTGCATAGCTAAAAAACATTAATTTTTTATTATCTCCATAATCTATAAATGCACTACCTTGAATTTCCATAATAAAATTATTTATTAAAGAGTTGCTATAAGCTAAAATATATTTATTATCTAATACTCCATTATATATATCTTTTCTTTTTGGTAAAGTTTGATTTTTGTTCATACGATGAGGCATAGAATAGATTGGATATTTAAAATTACCTTTTTTAATTTTTCTAGCTTGTACTATTGGTGTATAGTACGCAGTTATTTTTACATTTCCATAATTATTTATTCCATTCATTTGAAATAAATGAATTCCAAATTTGTTTAATTCGTTAATATTAGCGTTATATTTTAACCAATTAGAAATTTTTGTATAAATTAATTGATGTTTTGAGTATAATAATGGAGCAAATTTTTTAATTTTTTCAATTTGTATTAAAAATGATTTAGAATTAATAATTTTTTTTTTAATATTTATTTTTTTTATTTTTTTAAAATTTTTAATTAATTTATCTTTATGTTGTTGTCCTTGATTATAAAAAATTTGTGTAGAATATATTTTTTGAGATAAAAAAAAGTAAATTAAGGATATTATTATTATTTTAATTTTTCTATATTTCATCTTGCTTGAACTTATATAAGTTATAAAATTTTTTAAATCATAATTTTTTTGATAAAAAATATTGTAATAGTTTTAATAAACTGATAATATATTCATATAAATTGACGCGGGGTGGAGCAGTCTGGTAGCTCGTCGGGCTCATAACCCGAAGGTCGTTGGTTCAAATCCAGCCCCCGCAACCAAATCAATTTCATTATTGCATTAAAATTTATTCAAAACTTATTCATAATTTTTTCATACCCTTCAAAATTTTAATATATTTTAGTCAAAAAATATGTAATATATACTTATCTAAATATGGAAGTAAGATTAAAAATGAAATAAGATAATGTGTATTACTTAATCAGTATAAAACAAAAATTAACACAACAATTTTATATTAAACTATTTTTTAAAAAATTTAATAAATATTGTACAAATTTTGTATTTTAATTAAAATTTTATAAATATATATTTTATATTTTAGATATAAGAAAAGACATAAGAAATAAAAAATATAAGAATTAATTTTATTATCTTATTAATTTTCATTTTTTTTAATTCTTATTCAATATTTATTAAAAAATTAATAATGTTTGATGTTTATTTTATCTAAAAAATATTATTAAAATAAATATAATTTTTTAATTGTGTCAGAATTGATTAATTTTCAAAAAAAATCTTGGTTAAAGATATTATTACAATGCTTATTGATAGTAAAAATTAATATATAGTTACTAAAAAGTTCAAAAATTTTAATTTTTTATATTCTCATTAATAACGTATTTGATTTGTTTGATTAAAAACAGATTTGATAAATGTATCTTTTTTTGAAAATATATTTAAAGTTTTTTGAGATCTTGTAATTCCAGTATATATAATATCTTGATTTAAATAAGAAGAATAAAAATTTGGCAATACTAAAGTAGTATTTATAAATTCTGAACCTTGAGCTTTATGAATAGTCATCACCCAAGCAGTTTTGTAATTTTTTAAAATTTTTACTGGAATATTATGAATAGTATTATTTTCTTTTAAAAAAGATGCTTGTACAACACCATTATGATTAATATTAATAATTCCAATATTTCCATTAAATACGTTTAAATATGGATTATTTTTAGTTATCATAATTGGTTTTCCTATATACCATAATTCTTTATTAATATCAATATATTTTATCATTTTTTTATGATACATATTTTCTTCAATTTTCATATTTAAGATATTAACACCAAATAAACCATCATTTAATACACATAATGTTTGATGTTTTTGAAAAGCTTGTATTATATTTAAAATATTTTTTTGATTCTGTATGATTTTCCAAAAATATGTATATTTTGAGGATATTTGTTCAATCATATTATTATATTTTTGAATAGAGTTTATTTGATAAAAAAATATATTTTTTATTTTATTATTACAAGCATTTTTAATAATTTTAATTTTTTGATTAATAACTGCATGCGCTAATGTATAAATGCCAGAATTTTGATTAAATCTATAATTTTTGTGTAATGTACATATATTATTGCTAATTAATATTGCTATTTTTTTTTTTATTTTGTTTAATAATTTATAACCTGTAATTTTTTCAATATTTAGTATATTTTTAGCATTATAACTATACTTAATATGATAATAAATATATCTTAATATAGATCCTGGTTCTATTGGACGTAGTTGATTTTGATCACCAATAAAAATTAATTTAGTTTTTTTTGATACTGAAAATAATATTTTTTCCATCATTAGAACATCTACCATAGAAATTTCATCAATAATTAATACGTCTAAATCTAATAGATTATTTTTATTTAAAATACTTTTTTGTGAAATTTTATGAATTTTTAATAATTGATGGATTGTTTTAGGAGTTAATAAAATTGATTGTTTCTCTTTTTCAGAGAGATAAATATCAAAAATATTATTTTTTATCATTTCAAATAAACGTGTTGTTGCTTTTCCTGTTGGTGCAGATAATTGAATTTTTATTATTTTGTTTGTACTTTTTATTAAAGCAATTATTATTTTTAATATAGTAGTAGTTTTACCAGTTCCAGGTCCTCCAATAATAAAAACAATTTTATTTAATAAAGCAGTTGCTGCTGATATTTTTTGAAAATCTTTTTTCTTATTAGGAAATAAATTATTTAATATAACTAAACATTTTTTTTTGTTAATTTTGTTTATGGTATGATGTTTTGATAAATAATCTAAAATATTATTTTTAGATTTCCACATTTTATAAAGATATATCTTTTTTTGATGAATAACTAAAGGGGTTGGTCTAGAACCATTGCTACAAGATGAATGTTTTAATAATTCTACTTCCCAATTTATTTTTTTTTCTAAAATAGTTAATATTTTGTTTATAAATTTTTGATTAAAACTAGAAAAAAAATTATTTTTTTCAAAATATTGAATAGGTAAAAAGATATGCCCTTGTCTATTTTCATAACTTATACACGCTGCAACTAAAATAATTATATTATTTTTTTTATCAAGAAATTTTGAAAAATCTAAATCAATTTGATTGATAATTTTTTTTTGTACAGCCTTTTTTAATAAATTCATCATATTTTATGAAATTAAATCAATTATTTTTTTAATAAGTAAATAATCTGGTTTTATATAAAAAATTCCATGATGTTTTTTTTGATCTTCTATTGCTCTTAAAAAAACATAAAACACTCCACCAAAGTCATTTTCATAATGATAATTTTTAAGTTTTTGTTTTAAATATTTATGTACTGCTATTGTATATATTTGATATTGAAAATCATATCTATTTTTTATCATTTCTGTTCTAATATTTTGTGGAGCATAAAAAGAATTATTGTCTCCTAACCAATTAGATTTATAATCTAAAATATAATATTTTTTATCCCATATAAAAAATAAATCAATACATCCATTTAATATCCCTTTTGTTGGATTAAATAATAATTTTGGAGTGGAAAAAGAAATTGGATTAAAACATTGCATAATTTTATTTAATTCTGCATTATATAAAATTTGTTTAATAGGTAAAAAAAATTCTAATTCTTTTATACATGATTGTTTTAGTATTGTTGATAAACGCATATTTTGATTATCAAGCGAAATGTGAAGAATATTTTTTATCCACGAAATTAATGTTTTCGTCCATTTTAAAGAAATATTATATTTTTCTAAAATATTAGAAAAGAAATTATTGTCTTTATAATTTAATATATACAAATTTTTTAATATAAAATGCATCATTAATCCAGTTTTTTTACCTTTTGGAAAATTATTAACTGTTAATTTTTTATTTTTTTTGATAAATATTTCAGTATTATATTGATTATATAGTATAGTTGATTTTTTATTTTCAAAAAAATTATTTTCTTTTTTTAATTTTGTAAAACTAGTTATATTCCAAATATACTGATGTTTTTGATTAAAATAAATAGGTTGATTGATTAAATAAATATTTTTTGTATTAGATAATACAAATTTTTTTGTGTTATTTTTCACTTCTAATAAATTATTTATACTTAATTGATTTATTTTTTTTAATAAATCTTCATAATTCATAGATTTTCCATTTTGTATAAGATATCCTATACTACTTATATGTATATCACTGTGTATTCTGTTTTTTTTTCTTTGTTTTATTAAACAAGATAATCCAATACAACAGTGCAACATAGATCTTGTAATTGCAACATATAATAATCTCATATCTTCTGCTAATCGTTCTTTATCAGCAATTTTAAAATATTTTTTATTAGACTGAATATTAATAATAACTTCATTATTATTATGATGAATATATGATGAAGATTGATTAAAATTCACCATAAAAGGTATCCAAATAATTGGGTATTCTAATCCTTTTGATTTATGTATAGTAATAATTTTAACTAATTGACATTCTTGATAATTTCTAATATATTCATTTTGTACAGGTTCTTTTATTTCTGATATTTTTTTTTGAAACCAGCGAATTAAAGATATTTTTTTATTAAAATATTGATATTGTTCTTGCAAGATTTCTGCAATATGTAAAAAATTTAAATTTTTTATATAGTTTGTATTAAGTTCAGTTAAAGTAGCATGTTTTTGATATTCTAATATCATATTTTGAATCAAATGGAAGATACTAATATCGTTCCATATTGCATAATATGCATATAATTTTTCAATCATCAAATATGATTGTGTTTTATTTTTTTTTTGTATTGTAGAAGCGATGACTTGAAAAATGTGTGTAGACATAGCTTGTTGTAATAATTTTATGTTATCTGGTTCTAAAACACATTCTAATATCCACAATAATTCTTGAGCATCAAAAATTTTGAATACACTGTTTCTTTCAGAAAAATATATTGAAGATATATTAAGTTGATGCAATTCTTTTTTAATAATATCAGCTTCTTTTTTATTTTTAACTAATATCGCAATATCATTAGATGATAATATTTTTTCTGTTTTTTGAGTTATAATTTTTGCTTTTCCATTTTGAGCGCAAGTTAACCAATAACTAATTTTTTGAGCACATTGCTTAGCAATCCATATTTGATATTCATCTAAAGATGTTTCTGTTTTTTCATATAAAAAAAATCTAATGGGCACTTGAGATATGCCATTAACTATAAATTGCATTTTAGAATTTTTTTGAGAAGCTATAATGGGTATATATGAAATGTCTTTAAATATAAATGGATTGCTGTTTTGTGAAAATAAAAAATTAATACTATTACACATATTTACTGAAGAACGCCAATTAGTATCAAGATAATAGTGTTTTTTTATCTTAGATGTTATATGTAAATAAGAAAAAATATCTGCTCCTCTAAAACTATATATTGCTTGTTTTGGATCTCCAATTAAGAATAATGCTAATTTTTTACTATTTTTATATAATATATTAAATATTTTATATTGTTTAATATTAGTATCTTGAAATTCATCAATAAATGCTATAGGATATTTTTTTCTTATTAACTTTCGTAAATTTTTTTCTTTTTTTAATATTTTTAAAAAAAGATTTAATATATCATTAAAACCAAATAATGATTGCTTTTTTTTTTCTTTTATTAATAATTTTTTAATTTTTTGTATAGCATGTAATATAAATATATGTTTTAATGAAAAATTATATTTTAATATTTTCTCTATTTCATTAAAAATAATACATTTTGAGTCAATGTAATCTATTGTATTTTTTTTTATGTAGTTTTGAGTAAAATATTTTAATATAATAGGAATATTATAATCTTGTGTTTGAGATTTTGACCATTTGTCAATATAATTTATCCATCTAGATATATTAACATCATGATATATTTTTTTGTTAATATTGACATGATTAATTATTTTTAATATTTTATAAGAATGTGTTAACCATTTTTTTTTAAAATAGTTTATTTGTTTTATATTTTTTTCATGTAATAAAATTAAAGATTCATTATTAAATATTTTTTTATTAAAATTTACTGAATCAAGATCTATAAAAGGTTTAATAATTTTTAAGAGATCTTTTGGGCTTTTAGAATATTGTAAAATAATTTTAATAATATTCTCTGGTAAAGTATATACATATAGTCTCCAAAAATCTTCTGTTGTTTTAAGATACAAATGATCTTCATTTTCAATAATTTTATCGTGAAAAGTATAATATATATCAAAAGTATTTGATTGTAATATATTTTGGCAAAAACTATCTATTGTATAAATAGAAGCATCATGTATATTATTTTTAGCTATTTTTAAAATTTTAATAGCTGCATTCGTATCTTGTATTTCATTTAAAAATAATTGACATATAGGATCTTCATTTCTTTTATTAATACAAGATAAATATAAATTATTAATTCCTTCTTGGAGACGTATATATAATTCTTCTTTTGCTGCATTTGTAAAAGTTAATACTAATATTTCATGTATAAGAAGTTTTTTTTGATATGTTTTTTTGCCTATTCCTAATAAACAACGTAAATATAATAAGACGATTGTAAAAGTTTTTCCTGTACCTGCAGAAGCTTCTATTAAATTAATTCCAGATAAAATAATTTTAAATACATTAAGTTTTTTTTTTATAAGTACTGTCATATTATTATTTTTTATATTTTAATATTGGAGTAAACCATGTTTGAGCTATTTTACAAATTTCTTTAATATTATATTCATTTAATTCAACAAATGTTTTTTGAATATAAAAATCATTTTTTTCTCCTTGAGAAAAATTATTTCCTATCCAAGTTTGCAATAATTTTAAATTTCCTTTTTGTTTTGTTAAATTATCTTTTTTGATTATATGATGTTTTATATCATAAACTGCATCTAACCAAGAGACGCCTGATTTGGTTAATAAAATAATTTTTTTTATCCCCTTGAAATATCCTTTAATATATTTTAGTAAATAATAATATGCTATATCAGGCTCTAAAGCACAAAAAGACCATATTTGTTTTTTATAACCTATGATTTTGCTATTTCCAATACCGCCTGATATGCAGTAAATTAAATGTTCTAACCATAAGCTGATACGATCACTATAGTTAATTGTATTTGGTTTCCAACGTAATAAACCGGTATCTTGTATTTCAGATAATATACCATTAATACGATATTTTTTAATCTTTAAATTAATGTTTTGTTCTTGTGTATTATTTCGAAACGTTACTACGAATTTTGCTATAGATTGCATTTCTTCAATACTTTTATCCCAGAATATCTTTCCAAAAACACCATAAGGTAATTTTCCTGAAGCAACATAATATTGAAATAATTCATCAATATTTTCATTATATATAATTTTTTTTAATAAAATACTTTTTATTTTAAAAGCATCTAATTGATTGACTGAAAATGGTTCTGTTGTTTTGATAATGTTTTGTTTTGTGTTAAATTGAATATTTAAGTTATACTTAAAAAAGTATCGTATTGGATTTTTCCAAAAATTAATAATATTTTGTAAGTACACTTGATTAATAGTATTTTTATTAAATTGATCTTTAATATCAATTTTTTTTTCTATATTTTTATATGTATATTGTAATTCTTTTCTAACATGATGATCAATAGTTTTGATGGTATAAAAATATTTTTTGTGATGTGTTTTACAGATATGTTTTATTATATTTTTAGTATTATCATGTATATTAACATGATCATTTTTACTTAAATAAAAATTTAATGATATATAATTTAATAATTGATTAACTATGTGAGAAGAGCATATTTTACTTTCATCTTTAATAGAATATCCAACATAACTAATATAAAAATATTTTGTCGCACAAGATAGACTTTGAAAAAACAAATAACAAGATTTTTCATAACTATTTAAATCTCCAATAGAAGAATATGTTTTTAATAAATTAAAATTATCTAATTGATTTTTTTCGGGAATACTTTGATGATCAGATCCAATAATACATATTATTTTAAATGGAATATAACAAATAGAACTGGCACTACAAAAATTTATTGCACCAGGTAAAATATTTTGGTTTTTGTTATGATTAAATTGGTTAAAAAATAAAATTTTTAATATATTAATCGAAATTTTATTTGAATAATACGCTAATTTACTATCATCAATTGTTTTTATCCATTTTTTTTTAATAATTTCAAAATATTTTTCTATATTTTTATGATACGAAAAAAAATCTTTAATTATATCATTTGCTAGTAAACTCCAATATTGTATATTGCGTGATTTCGATAATTTTTTTTGCCATTTTTTAAGTGTGTTTATGAATATAATTAGTTTTGATATCAGTTCTGCTCGAAAATTATTAATTACACTAGACGATACAATATGATTCCAAATATTATTTGTATTGTTCATAGAATAACTAAGTAATAGTTTTTCTATACCATATAGCCAAGTATTTTGTTTGTGTTTAGGGAACAATAAATCATCTTTATGTTGTTCATCAATGGCCCATCGAATGTTAGTTTCTTCTATCCAATGGTATAAAATTTTTATTTCTTCATCTGAAATGTCAAATTTACTTGCTATTTCAGGAATATCAAGTAATTCTAATATTTCTTTGTTTTCAAATCGACTATTTGATAAATTAAATATTTTTTTAAAAGATAAAATGATTATGTTAATTTTTTTATTAAAATTTTTAACAATACAAAAAGGTATTTGTTTTTTTTTATTTATAGCAGTAAATATAGAATGAATATATGAAGTATAAGTATCAATAGATGTTGAAGTAACAATGATATCACCTGGAGATATAGATGGGTTTTTGTCTAATAATACTAATAATGTTTCATATAGTATTTCAATTTCATTTTTTTTATTATAACAAATATGAATAGAAATAGAATGATCTGTAGCTTTTAATAATTTTTTTGTATTTTGATTGCAATCTTTTTTTTTTAAAAAATTATTTTTAATATTATTTAATAAATTGCTATTAGTGTATTTTTTAAAATAATTTGTTATCTTTGTTTGTTTAGATTCTATAATATAATATTCATATATTTTTTCATATTTTCCCCATAATTTTATTAATGAATTGTTTATATTGTTTTTTTGAGCTTTATTGTTTAAAATTGATTTTGTATTTTGAATTGTATTAAAAATATTATATTTATACGGTGTAATGTGTAGAAAATAAATATTACTATATGAACTAATTTTTTTAAAAATTTCGAGATAAGAAGGATTTAATGCAAAAGAAGAAATGATAAAAAAACGATGAGGAAAATTATTTTTATTTATTTTTTTTTCTTTAAACAATATATTAAAAGATTTAAACATATTTGCAAAATGATTAATAGATTGATTATTTTTTTTTATATTATTAACAATTTCCATCCATAATTTTATTTGCCATATTTTATTATGTTCAAGATTTGATATATTTTTACCTATTTCCCATGCATTAATCCAATGTGGACGATAAAAAATATATTGTTTAAATATATTTGCCATTAAAAAAGAAAATTTAAATTTGTTAATTGTATTTTTATGATTAAATTTTATAAAAAAATTGTTTTGATCTAAAAATTTCACAATATTCCACATTATTACTGAGTTAGTAAAAATACTTTTTATTTTTTTTTTAAATAATATTTTTTCAAATAATGTCCAAATAAAATCATGAGGATGATATAATTTTAAATTAGCTGAAATTCCAATTTTTTGAGCAAGAAATATATTGATATATTTAAATAATATTTTATTATCATGTACAAAAATTTCTTTTTCAAAGATATTTGGTAAAGGTTTTGCTTGCATAATTTGAATTGCTTTTGATAGCAATGTATTTATATGATTCGATTTGTATACAAAAAACATAAATGCCTATTTTTTATTTAGTTAAAAGATATGTTAATTTGATATAAAATTATTTACATTTATTTTTTTTTATAAAGATGTATATCTAATTGAGGATAAGGAATATTAATATTATGTTTATCTAATTCTTTTTTAAATTTAGCCATTAAATCCCAATATACTGGATTTAAATCATTATTTTTACTCCAGCAACGCACTATAAAATTTAAAGAAGATGGTGCTAATTCGCTTAAACCAATAATAATATCTTTATCTTTTATTACTCTGTCTTCTTTTTCTATAACTTTTCGTAATATTTTTATTACTAAATCAATATCACTATTATAAGCTACACTAATAATAAATTCATTTCTACGTGCCGGTTCTCTTGAATAATTAATAATATTATTAGATATAATTTTATTATTAGGTATTACGACAATTTTTCCATCTAAGGTACGAAGCATCGTATAAAAAATATGAATATTTAAAACAGTTCCTGAAACACTTCCTAAATTAACATATTCTCCAGTTTTTAAAGGTCTTAATGTAACTAATAATACACCAGCTGCAAAGTTTGATAAAGAACCTTGTAAAGCTAAACCAATTGCCATTCCAGCTGCTCCTAATATGGCAATAACAGATGTAGTTTGTACACCAATACGTCCTAATGCAGCAATAATTGCAAAAGTAATAATGATATATCGTATTAATGCAGACAAAAAACCAGCAATAGTAGCATCAATATTACGAGTGATTAATACCTGATTTACGCCATTAGATATAATTTTAGATATAAACATTCCAATAATGATAATTATGATAGCTGATGCTAAATTGAATATATATCCAATTAATAATTCTTGATTGCGTATTAACCAATTTCCTGCATGATTTATATCATTGACTACGTTAAGTTCGTCCATTATTATCTCTTTGAATGTAAATTTCTATAAGTATTTTTAAAAATACCATCATATATTTTAAAATAATAAATATATTTTAATAAATTAATTTTACGGAGAATATTTTTTATTTATTCCCCGAAATAAGTGATGATTTTTTATAAAAAATCTCTATAAAATATTATAAGAATTTAACTCCTTGAATGATTTTTCTAATCTAATTGACATTGATTCTTGTGAGTGTCTTATCCATGATCTTGGATCGTAATATTTTTTATTAGGTGTATTTTTATTATATTTATTACCCAATTGATTTTGTAAAAATTCTTTATGTTTATTATAAAAATTTAAAACTCCTTTCCATGTTGCCCATTGCATATCGGTATCAAGATTCATTTTGACAATCCCATATTGTATTGCTTCTTTTATATCTGTTAAATTTGAACCTGAACCTCCATGAAATACTAGATTTAATGGATTATGTTTTAAATTATGTTTAGTACTAACATATTTTTGTGATTGTTTTAAAATCATTGGTTTAAGATCTATATTTCCAGCTTTATAAACACCATGTATATTTCCAAATGAAGCAGCTATGCTAAAATTATTACTAATTTTATTTAATATTTCATAAGCATAATTAACATCTTCTGGTTGTGTATAAAGTAATGCTTTATCAATTGTAGTATTATCTATCCCATCTTCTTCACCTCCTGTACATCCTAATTCTATTTCTAGCATCATATTAATTTTATTCATTTTTTTAAAATATTTTTCACATATAGAAATATTTTCTTTCAATTTTTCTTTAGATAAATCAATCATATGTGAAGTAAAAAGAGGTTGATTGTGATCAGAATAATGTTTTTTTCCTATTTCTAATAATCCATCAATCCATGATAATAATTCTTTAGGACAATGATCTGTGTGTAGTATGACTGGAACTTTATAATATTTTGCCATTAAATGAACATGTTGAGCTCCAGATATAGAACCTTGAATGATTTGTTCTGGATAAGAAGGAAATCGATTATTATATCCAGCAATGAACGATGCTCCTCCATAAGAAAACTGTATGATAACTGGAGATTTAACTCGAGCAGCTGTTTCTAAAACAGTATTAATAGAATCAGTTCCTATACAATTTACTGCTGGAATAGCAAATTGTTTTTTTTTAGCTATCTCAAAAATTATTCTCGCTTCGTTTCCATTTAAAACACCTGGACTAATTGTATTTAAAATATTCAATTGTTTTCCTATTCATTATCTAATATATTTTTAAAATTTTTTTCTAACATTTTTATTGCAGGTAATTTTCTTCCTTCTATAAACTCTAAAAATGCTCCTCCTCCAGTAGAAATATAAGAAATATTATTGTGAATATTAAACATATCAATTACAGATAATGTATCTCCTCCTCCAGCTATAGAAAAAGCACTACTATTAGCAATTGTTTTAGCAATCATTTCAGTACCTTTTCTAAAATTTGGAAACTCAAATACACCAACTGGTCCATTCCAAATAATTGTTTGAGCATTTTTAAGAACGTTTATAATTTTTTGAATAGTTTGATCACCAATATCCATAATTTCTTCATCTGCTAAAATATTAGAAGGTGATTTTATGGTAGATTTTTCTGTTTTACAAAATTTTTTTCCAACACGAGAATCAATTGGTGTAATAATATTACATTTATTACGTAATTTTTTAGCTTCAAAAATAAAATTTGGTTCATGTAACGATTTACCGATATTATAATCAATAGCTAAAAAAGTATTTGCTATTCCTCCTCCAACAATAATTGTATCTGCAATTTTAGATAATGTATGTAATATATTAAATTTAGTAGACACCTTTGCACCTCCTACTATTGCTACCATAGGACGTTTTGGTTTTTTTAATGCGTATTTTAAAGCATTCATTTCATTTATTAGAAGCGGTCCAGCACATGCAATTTTAACAAATTCACCAATTCCATAAGTAGATGATTGTTTTCTATGAGCACTAGCAAAAGCATCCATAACAAATATATCGCAAAGATTAGAATATTTTTTAGATAATACTTTGCTATTTTTTAGTTCTCCTTCATTAAAACGAACATTTTCTAGAATGGCAATTTCTCCTGCATTTAGTTGAATATCTTTTAAAAAATTGTTAGAGAAGTATATTTTAGTCTGATTAAATTTTTTTTTAAAATATTCAAATATAGGTAATAAAGAATATTCTTTTGTATATAATCCTTCTTTTGGTCTACCTAAATGAGACATAATAATTACTTTAGCATTTTTTTGAAGAGCTAATTTAATAGCAGGTAGTGCTGCAAGTATTCTTGCTTCAGATTGAATAATTCCGTTTTCTATTGGAACATTTAAATCACTTCTTATTAAAACTCTTTGATTTTTCATATCTATTTGAGTCATTTTTTTTATAGTCATAAAATCATACCTTTTATAATTTTTTATTTTTTAAAATTTTCAACCTGTTACTGTTTAATAACAGGTCTGAAAAATAATATATTTTAATTTTTAAACCATGATGTCATTCCATCTAAAAACATCTGAGTAGAAAGCATAATTAATACTAACCCCATAAGACGTTCTAGTGCATTCACACTTTGCTTTCCAAATATTTTTAAAAATACACCAGATAATAATAATATTATAACAGTAAAGCACCATGCAATTAATAGTGATATAACTAGATAAGATATATGATTTAAATATTGATGCGATAATAACATTAGTGTAGCTAATAAAGATGGTCCTGCAATTAATGGTATAGCTAAAGGAACTAAAAATGGTTCTTCATGTGAAGAAAGATTACTATGTTTGTTATCTTCAGAAGGGAAAATCATTTTAATTGAAATTAAAAATAGAATAATTCCTCCAGATATCGAAACCGTTTCAGTTTTTAGATTTAAAATAATTAATATTTTTTCTCCAATAAATAAAAATAATAGCATAATAATTAATGCTATAATCATTTCGCGTATAACTATAATTTTTCTTCGTTTAGCTTTTAGATTTTTTAAAACTGTCATAAATATTGGTAAATTACCCAAAGGATCCATAATCAGAATTAGTAATATAGTTGTAGAGATAATCTCAGTCATAATTGATGTATCATACCCTTTTCAATAATAGTGTTGATTTAATGTTTTTAAATATCTTAATAACATGATATTTTTTAATATAGAGTTTTAATTTTTATAATATATTAAAAAGTAAAAAGAAATTTTTATATCAAGATAATTGTAAAAATATTATAATTAAAAATTTCTAATATTTTATAACTATTATATATTCCATCACGTGGAATTTATAATTATTTTTAGGAGCCAGAATATTTTTGCTTTAACTGTTTTCTTACCTTGAATAAGAAAATATTATGGTTAATGCAAAAACAAATCTGTGTATAAATTAATGATGAAAATTGTAGGTTTAATAGGATGGCGTGGAATAGTTGGTTCAGTTTTATTAAAAAGAATGCAGGAAGAACATGATTTTTTTAAAATTATTCCTGTTTTTTTTTCAACATCTCAATATGGTCAAAATGGTCCTGTAATTAATAATATCTCATATGATATTTTAAAAAACGCTTATGATATACATCTTCTTAAAAAAATGGATATTATTATTACATGTCAAGGTAGTGCATATACTGAAAAAGTTTATCCTAAATTAAGACAAAATGGTTGGAAGGGTTATTGGATAGATGCTGCTTCAACTTTAAGAATGGACAATGATTCTATAATTGTATTAGATCCAGTTAATTATAATATAATAATTCATGCTATCAAAAAAGGTATTAAAACTTTTGTTGGTGGAAATTGCACAGTTAGTTTAATGCTTATGGCATTAGGAGGTTTATTTGAAAAAAAATTAATTGAGTGGATTACTATTTCAACTTATCAAGCTGCATCTGGTGCAGGTGCTCGTCATATGATAGAATTATTAAATCAAATGGGAATATTATATAATACTGTTCAACAAGATTTATTAAATAATTCAGTTTCAATTTTAGATATTGAAAATAAAGTTACTAATATATCTCGTAGTTGTAATTTTCCTATAGATTGTTTTTCTGTTCCATTAGCAGGTAGTTTAATTCCTTGGATTGATCAAGAAATAAATCAAGGTCAAAGTCGTGAAGAATGGAAAGCATATTCTGAAGCTAATAAAATATTAGGATATAATAATTCATTTATGATTGAAAGTTTATGTGTACGAATAGGTTCTCTACGTTGTCATAGTCAAGCATTTTTTATCAAGTTAAAAAAAGAGTTATCTTTAAAAAATATTGAAGAAATTATTGAAAATCATAATCAATGGGTTAACGTAATTCCAAACAATATGCAAGATACATTATCAAAATTAACTCCATCTGCTGTAACTAATACATTAAACATACCTATAGGTCGTTTAAGAACATTAAATATAGGAAAAAAATATTTATCCGCTTTTACTGTTGGAGATCAACTTTTATGGGGTGCTGCGGAACCTTTAAGACGCATGTTAAATTTATTAATTAATTTATAATTTTTTTACATATATTTATTAATCATGATTTTAAATATATACACTATATTTGTATATTTATGAACATGATATACACAATATAAAGTGTATATATTAAATATATTATTTAATAAAAAATATTTTTTACATAAATTTTATAATTTATAATCCTTTTTTTAATAAATATGTATATAATTTATTTTTTATTTCATATTTTAATAATGTATGTTCCATAAAATAACAAAAATTAGGAATATCTCTTTTAGTTGTAGGGTCATCAGAGATAATTAATATATTATCATCAATATTTATTGTTCGAAGTGTTTTTCTGATTATCATAATTGGTTCAGGACATCTTAATCCAATCAAATTTAATTTAATATTTTTTTTCATTATATATTTTAAATGTTTTTATTGTGATATTGACGTTTATGTTAATAAATTTTATTAATATAAATATAATTTTTTTAATAAAATATAATTATTTACATTTTTAGGAACAAGAGTGTGACAACTTTTTCCTAAAGAATATTGTTTTCTAATTTCGGTAGAAGAGATATCAAAAAAAGGTATTTTAGAAAAAAAAATATAGCCAAAAGATTTTTGATGAAGAAAATGATAATCATGTATAAGATATAACTTAATCCAATCTATTAGTTGTTTTTTTTTTTTATGATTTCTAGGACAAATAATTAAATGAGCATAAAGTAATATTTTATTCCAATCTTTCCAGAGATGAAAATTATCTAAATTATCTTCTCCTATTATAAAACACAATGCTGTTGAATAATTAATTCTTTCCCTAATTTTCTTTAGGGTATCAATTGTATAACAAATATTGTTGTTATTTGTTTCTAAATAACTTATTTCAAATAAAGTATTATTCTGAGTTGCCAGTTGAATCATATTTATTTTATCTACTATAGATGTCTTAGTTTGAGCACGATGAGGAGGATAGTTATTTGGTAGAAATATAATTTTATCTATATATACTTCTTTTGCTAATCTTTTAGCTAAATAAATATGACCGTAGTGAATAGGATCAAAATTTCCTCCAAATATTCCATATAATTTTTTCATTTTTATTTTTAAATATATTCAATATTAATTATTAAGTATTAAAGTTAATTCTTGAAATTGATTCCATACAGAATAATAATAATTTTTTTTAATATTAATTTCTATTTTTACAAGAATTTGTATTGCTTTTAATAAATTACAATAATCTATTTTTTGAAAAGCATGTATAAAAAATTTATGTCTTATAGTACAGATATTACATTTTTTTAAATAATTATTTATATTTACATTATTTTCACGTTTCATATAAATTAGTGTGAATAAATCTTTTTGTAAAGATCGTACTAAAATTAGAGGATTATATTTTTTTTTAGAAAAAAAATCTAATATAGATATAGCTTTTTGTGTTTGAAATTGAAAGATATAATTAATTAAATTTAATGATGAGTAATCTATACAGTTAATAATAATTTTTTCAATCATCTGACATGTAATATAAGTATTAGGAAATGTAATTAAAATCATATCCAAAACATTTAATATAAATAAAGTATTACCTTCATAATATTTATATAATAAAAAATATGCTTGATCTTCTATCTTAATTTTTCTTTCTTCTATTTCATATTTAATCCAAAGCATCAGATTTGAATTATATGGAGGATCACAAACAATTATGTTGTTATTTTCTTGCAATTGATCAAAAAATTTTGAATGTTTTATTGAAATTGATAGATGATTAAATTTTAATATGATTACAATATCTGAATTTAATAAAGTAAATATTTTAAAAATTTTTTTTATTAAAATAGAGTTAATTTGCTTAATAAGAAAATTAACGACTAAAATAGTTTTTTGAAAAAATAAATTTCTTTTTTTATAAAATATAACAACTTTTTCCCAGTCTTTATCTTTTTCTATATCTATTTGAACAGTGTTTAAAAAACCTTTTTTAAATGCAAATATTTTGATTATATCTTGACTTTTTTTTGATAGAGAATCATCTTCTCCCAAAAAAACATAAATAGTATTTAATTTTTTTATTAAATATTTTTTTAATTCATATAGATGTATATTTTTCATTTTATATAACAAAATTTATTATTTTTTTTGGAATATATATTATTTTTTTTATATGGATGTTTTTTAAATATTTTTTAATTTTTTCTTGAGTTTGTGCATATAATATTATTTCTTCTTTGCTTAAATTATGTAACATTTTGATCGTACATCGCATTTTTCCATTAATTTGAATAACAATAATGTTGTATTTTTGTAACAGTATTTCTTTTTCAAATAATGGCCATTTTTCATAATCAATAGGAGTATTTTTATAAAAATAATTCCAAACAAAAAAACAAAAATGAGGTATAAATGGATAAAGCATTTTAATAATACAGATTAAAGCTTCTCGCATAATCAATTGATCTTGCTTTGCTTTAATAGGAGCTTTAGATAATTTATTAACTAATTTCATAATTTCAGCAATAGCAGTATTAAATGTTTTTCTACGACCCATATCATCAGATACTTTAGCTATAGTTTTATGTAATTGATATCTTAATTCATTTTGTTGATTGTTTAAACAATTCAAGTGAATATTTTCATCATATGTATTTTTTATACTAATATAGTTAAATATTAACATCCAAAGCTTTTTTAGAAAACGATATATACCTTTAACACCAGATTCACTCCATTCTAATTGAGATTCTATAGGAGCAGCAAACATAATAAATAATCGAATTGTATCTGCGCCATAACGTTGAATAATTAATTCTGGTTCAATTCCGTTATTTTTTGATTTAGACATTTTAATCATGCCTGCATAAACTATTTTTTTTCTTTTTTTATTATAGGCTTCTATAACTTCTCCTTTTTCATTACGTTTTATTAAAAGTATTGAAGGATTTAGCCAAGTTTTTTGAGATTTACTATTTATTTCATAAAAAGCTTCGGACAATACCATGCCTTGACATAATAAATTTTTTACCGGTTCATCAACATCAACTAATTTAAAATCACGTAATAATTTATGAAAAAATCTAAAATACATTAAGTGCATAGTTGCGTGTTCTATTCCACCAATATATTGATCTATAGGTAACCAGTATTTTGATGCTACAGGATCAATCATACCTATATTAAAATTTGGACAAGTATATCTTGCATAATACCAAGATGATTCTATAAAGGTATCAAAAGTATCTGTTTCTCTAATGGCAATTTGATTATCAACAAGAATTTGCATCCAATCCGCGTTAGCATGATGATTTATATTTAATAAGTGAACATTATTTGATACTTTTGGTAAAGTTACTGGAAGCTGATCTTCTGGTATAGAAATAATTTTTCCATTATTCAATGTTGCCATTGGAATAGGAGTACCCCAATAACGTTGCCTTGATATACACCAATCTTTTAATTTATAATGAATTTTTTTTTCTAATATTTTTTTGTTTAATAGTATTTCTTTTATTTTTTCAGTAGCGTTTTCAACAGTTAATCCATTAAATTCCTTAGAATTAAATAATAAACCTTTTATATTTATGTATGAAGTATATGAATTTAATTTTTGAGGTGTAATAATAGAATTACATACCACATATTTAATTTTTAAATTATTTTTAACCGCGAAATGCCAATCGTGTTTATGATGTCCAGGAATAGATAATACTGCATTAGTACCATATTCTATATCAGTAAAATTTGTTATCCAAATAGGTATTTTTTTTTCTGTAATCGGATGTAAAGCAAAAAAATTAGTATTTATTCCTATATATTTTATATTATTTATTTCTTCTGCTGGAATATATTGATATTTTTTTATAAAAGCTGCAATATTTTTATTGATTTTAGATAATTGTTTAGATAATGGGTGTTGAGTAGATATTGCAACATATGTCACTCCCATAATGAGATCTAATCTCATGATGAATACTGGAAATTTTTCAAGAGTATTAAAATTTTTTAGAATAATTTGAAATCCTTTTGATCTACCAATCCAGTTTTTTTGCATATTTTTTACATTTTTAGGCCAATGAGTTAATTTTTTTAAATCTTGATATAATAATTCAGCATAATTTCTAATTTTTATAAACCATTGTGGAATTTTTTTAATAATAATTTTATTTTGACATCTCCAACAACAACCGTTAACAACTTGTTCATTAGCTAAAACTGTTTTATCATAATCACACCAGTTTACTAAACTATTTTTTTTATAGACTAATTTTTTTTGATATAGTTTAGTAAAAAACCATTGTTCCCAACGATAATATTCTGGTTGGCATGTAGTTATTTCTCGGCTCCAATCATAACTAAAACCTAATGATTGTAGTTGTTTTTTCATATATTCAATATTTTTTTTAGTCCAAGAGAAAGGATGAGTATTATTTTTAATTGCAGCTTCTTCAGCAGGTAAACCAAATGCATCCCAACCCATAGGTTGTAAAACATTTTTTCCTAACATTCTTTGGTATCGAGCAATAACATCACTAATAGTATAATTTCTAACATGACCCATGTGTAACTTTCCAGAAGGATATGGTAACATGGGAAGGCAGTAATATTTTTCTTTTTTCAAATCTTCTTGTACTTGAAAAGTTTTATTAGTTTTCCAAAATTTTTGTACATAAAGTTCTATTTTTTTTGGTGAGTATTCTTTTTCCATATTTTTCTCTAAAAACAAATATTTAAAAATATTTTATATTTGATCAATCTGATTTTTGGTTTTTTTCTAATATTGGTATTTTATTTTCTGGAATAGTTACATATATTTGTATAACTTTTCGACTATCTGCTATAGATATTTTAAAAATATAACCATCAATATTAATACTTTCACCTTTAATTGGTAAATAACCAAAGGCTTTCATCACTAATCCACCAATAGTATCTACTTCATCATCATTAAAATTAGTATTAAAAGTTTCATTAAATTCTTTTATTGCTGTGAGTGCTTTAATAGAAAAAGTACATTTTTTTAATCTTCTAATATTTAATGTTTCTATATCATCATATTCATCATCAATTTCTCCAACAATTAATTCAAGAATATCTTCTATAGTTACTAAACCTGAAACTGCTCCAAATTCATCTATTACTATTGCCATATGATTTCTTGTAGCTCGAAATTCTTTTAACATTCTGTCTACATATTTGCTTTCTGGAACGACAACAACTGGTCTTATGATACTCTGAATACAAAAAACTTTCTTTGAATTTTGCATAAAAGGTAATAAATCTTTAGCAATTAAAACACCTTCAACATAAGTATGATCATGACTCATAACTGGAAAACGTGAATGTGCAGATTCAATAATAACATCAAGACATTGATTTAAATTAAATTCTAATTTTAATATAACCATTTGTGTTCTAGGAATCATTATTTCTTTGATTCTTTTTTTAACAATATGCATTACACCTTCTAACATATCACAAGTATCTTGATCAATAAGTTCATTTTGTTCTGAATCACGAATTAATAATAATAGTTCTTCTCTATTTTTAGGTTCATCATGAAAAATTTGATTTAATAAAACAGAAAAGAAACCTTTTTTATTAATTTTATTACAGTTTTGAGAATTTTTATCACTCATAATATTAGATTGTCTAGTTTTAAAAAGTATTATACCATTCTATGGTAAAAAGGTTTTATATAAAATATTTTTTATAAAAGATTGATAGTTTTTTTTAAATATATGGTTTTTGATAATTTAACGACATCATAATTTCGTTTTCTACCTTTTCCATAATTTTTGCTTGTATTTGAGTTTTATGATCATATCCTAATAAATGTAATGTTCCATGTATTATAATATGAGCCCAATGTTCTTCTAATAATTTATTATATTTGTAAGATTCTTCTTCTATAATACTTTTACATACAACTAAATCGCCTAATAATTTAGCATTATATTTTATTAATTGATTAAAAGGAAAAGCTAAAATATTTGTTGGTTTGTTGATTTTTCTATAAGTATAATTTAATTGTTGTATGTTTTTTTTATCTACTATGCGAATAGTAATAATATTAATATTGTTGTTATTTAAAATTTTTTTTATCCATTTTTTAAATAGTTTTTTATTTGGTATAAATTGAGTATTGGTACAACATTTTTGAAGATTAATAACAATATTTTTCATATTTTTCAGTATGCATGATTTTAAATTAATGTACCTTTTAATGAGTGTGTATGAATTTTGTTAATTTTTAAATTCACAAATTTTCCTATCATTTTTGGTGAACCTTTAAAAGTAACAATTCTATTATTTTCTGTTCGACCAAATAATTCCATAATATTTTTATTAGAGACACCTTCGACTAAAATAGATTGGGTGCTTCCAAACATTTTTCTACTCCATAACATAGTTTGCATATTTATGCGATTTTGTAAAATATATAAACGTTTTTTTTTCTCTTCAATTTGAATATTATCTTTCATTTTAGATGCAGGTGTTTTAGGTCTACGTGAATATATAAAACTAAAACTCATATCAAAATTAATATCTTTGATTAAATTCATAGTTTGCTGAAAATCTTGTTCAGATTCACCTGGAAAACCTACTATAAAATCAGAACTAATTTGAATATTCGGTCTAACTATAGTTAGTTTTTTTACAATTAATTTATAGTCTTCTACTGTATATAAGCGTTTCATTGATTTAAGAATTTTATTAGAACCGCTTTGTACAGGAAGATGCAAAAAACTAACCAATTTTGGTGTATCTTTATATACTTCAATAATATCATCAGTAAATTCAACTGGATGACTAGTAATAAAACGAATTCTATCGATACCATCAATTTTTGCTACTAATCTGATTAATTTTGAAAAACTACAAATTCTTCCATCGAAAGTTAAACTTTTATATGCATTAACATTTTGTCCTAATAAATTAATTTCTCTTACACCTTGTTTTGCTAAACTTGAAATTTCAAATAAAATATCGTTGCATGGACGACTCAATTCATGGCCTCTTGTATATGGAACTATACAAAATGAACAGTGTTTATTACATCCTTCCATAATAGATACCATTTCTGTATATTTTGTTTTTATGGGTTTTGAGGCATATTTAAATTTTTCTAATTTAGGAAAACTAATATCTATAGTATGTTTTTTATTTTTTTCTATTTCAGAAATCATTTTTGGTAATTTATGCAAAGTTTGTGTGCCAAATATAATATCTACATAATTTGCTCTTTTAAAAATATTTTTGCCTTCCTGTACAGCAACACATCCACCAACAGCAATAATAATTTCTGGATTTTTGTTTTTAATTTTTCTCCATCTTCCAAGTTGATGAAATAGTTTTTCTTGTGCTTTTTCTCTTATCGAACATGTATTTAATATTAAAATATTAGCTTTTTCTATTAATGATGTTAGTAAATATTTTTTTTCTTTTTCTAATAAATTAGCTATCATAGATGAATCATATTCGTTCATTTGACAGCCCCAAGTTTTAATATATATGTATTTCATATGTTAAAATGAATCCAAATTTAATTTTAAAATGTATATATATGATATGAATATGCTTTTTTTTATATAGATATTTTTGCTTTAATAACAGAATAAGGATTATATCCAGTAATTTGAAAATCTTTTATAGAATATTGAAATAATGACGGAGGTTTTTTTAGAAGAACTAATTTTGGAAGCTTGCGAGGCGTTCTGAGAATTTGTTTTTTTGCTAATTTAATATGATTATTGTATAAATGAACATCTCCTCCTGTCCATAAAAATTCTCCAACTTTTAAATCGCATTGCTGTGCAATCATATGTATAAGTATTGCATAACTAGCTATATTAAAAGGTAGTCCGAGAAAGACATCACAAGAACGTTGATATAGTTGACAACTTAATGTTTTTTGAAAAACATAAAATTGAAAAAGTACATGACAAGGTGGTAATTTCATTTTTTGGATGTCACCAACATTCCAGCTTGATACTAATATTCTACGTGAGTTAGGATTATATTTTAATTCTGTTAATACATTTTTAATTTGATCAATATAATGACCTTTAATAGTTTCCCATTTTCTCCATTGTTTTCCATATATTGGACCAAGATTTCCTGATTCGTCTGCCCAATTATTCCAAATAAATACGTTATTTTGATTTAGATAATCAATATTCGTATCTCCTTTTAAAAACCATAATAATTCATGAATAATTGATGGAATATGACATTTTTTTGTTGTAATAAGAGGAAAGCCTTTTTTTAAATTAAATTTCATATTATAACCAAAAATTGATAATGTTCCTGTTCCTGTACGATCTTCTTTTTGGTTGCCAATTTTAATAATTTTTCTAATTAATTTAATATATTGTTTCATGATATCTCATAATTTATTTTTTATAAGAAAAAGATTGAAAAATAATGATAAATCCAAAAATAATCATCGGAAATGATAATATTTGCCCCATAGTAATTATATTTTGAAATAATCCTATTTGAGGATCTGGTTCTCTAAAGAATTCTACAAATATTCTAAATATTCCATAAAAAATTAAAAATAAACCACTGATACTTCCTATTGATTGATTTTTTTTAGAAAAAAAATGTATTATAAAAAATAATACTATACCTTCTAAAAAAAATTCATATAATTGAGAAGGATGGCGAGGTAATGATCCATATTGATCTAAAAGTATTTTTAAATCAGGATTCATCTTAGCTATTTCTATATCTTGGTATTTAGAGTTAGGAAAAATCATTGAATATTTAAAATTTGGTGATACACGACCCCAAAGTTCACCATTAATAAAATTTCCTAATCTCCCAGCACCTAAACCAAATGGTACTAATGGGACTATGAAGTCAGAAATTTCAAATATGTTTTTTTTATATTTTACAGAAAAATATAACATTGTAATTATAGCACCTATTAAACCTCCATGAAATGACATTCCTCCTTCCCATGTATAAAATATATGTAGTATATTTTTAGAGAAATATGTAAAATTATAGAAAAGTATATATCCTATTCTTCCTCCAATACAAGATCCTAAAAAAATAGAATATAATAATATTTCTATTTGTTTTTCAGATAATTTTATTTTATTCTTTTTGCTATATTTTTTTGCATACCACATTGAAAATAAAAAACTAATGAGATACATAAAACCGTACCAATGAGCAGATACACATCCAACAGAAAAAATAATAGGATTCAATTTTGGGAAAAGTATATACATATTGCACATAATATCCTGTTATTAAAATAATTTTTCTAAATTTAATAGTTCTTGAATTGTTTGGCGTCTTCTAATAATCATAGAATTATTATTATATAGTAATATTTCTTGTATTAATGGTCTTGTGTTATAATTAGAAGACATAGAAGCACCATATGCACCTGTATCATGAAAAATTAAATAATCTCCTGTTTTAATATTAGGCAATTTTCTTGTTTGAATAATACCTCCTTCTTGTTGTGTAAAAATATCTCCTGATTCACACAATGGTCCTGCAACAACAGTGTCAATCATTTCTTTTGAATCAATTGTTCTATTATCACCAGATATAACTGATATATGATGATAACTACCATACATAGTCGGTCTCATTAAATCATTAAATCCAACATCTACTAAAACAAAATATTTATTCTTTGTTTTTTTGGTAGCCCATACTCTTGTAATTAAAAATCCAGATTCAGCAACTAAAAATCTTCCTGGTTCAATTTCTAACTGAATTTTTTTTCCTAAAAATTTAGAGATTATTTTTCTTGCAATATTCCAAGATAAAAAATATTTTTCTATATCAATAGGTTTTTCATTGAATTTATAAGGTATAGATAGTCCTCCACCAGCAGAAATCGATGATATTTTTTGATTTAATTGTATAACATGTTTTATCATAGCTTGACAAACTTTTTCTAAATGTACATAATTAACACCTGATCCGATATGCATATGTAAGCCGATTAATTTTAATTTATATCGTTTTATAATAGGTAATGCAAGTTTAGGTTCCCAAATACCATGTTTACTATTTTCTCCTCCAGTATTAGTTTTTTTACTATGTCCATATCCAAAACCTGGATTAATTCTTAACCAAATATGATGACCTGGAGAAACTTTTCCTAATTGTATTAACATGTCTAAAGATCCAGCATTTACTGGAATTTTATGATTAACTACCTTAGATAAAGTTTCTTCATCTAAAATATCTGCAGTAAAAATAATTTCATTTGTATGTGATTTAAATCCAGATATTAAAGCTCTTTCAATTTCACCTAATGAAACAGCATCTACTTTTACATTTTTATTTTTCATTAAACGTAATATATTGATATTTGAACAAGACTTTTGTGCAAATCTAATTACGTCAAATTTTTTTAATAATTTAATTTTTTTATATATAATATCTGCATCATACAGCCAAAATGGAGATTGATATTTTTTTATTAAATTACGAATTGTATTGATATTATTATCATTTAAAAGTTGTGGCATTTTTATCTCATTAAAATTTAATCAATGTTTTAAGAACGAATATTTAAATATCAGTGCAAACGTGTAAAATTATTTCTTTAAAGAACGAAGAGTTGGAAATAAAATCACATCACGAATACTCATTTGATTAGTTAAAATCATAATTAAACGATCAATTCCAATTCCTAAACCTGCTGTTGGTGGTAAACCATATTTTAATGCTTCTATATAATCTTGATCATAAAATATATCTTGATTTTCTTTTCTATTTGATTGTTCAATTTGCTTTAAGAATCTATTTTGTTGATCTTCTGCATCATTTAGCTCTGAAAATCCATTAGCTATTTCATGACCAGCAATAAATAATTCAAATCTATCAGCAATATTTTGATCAATATCATTACGTCGTGCTAGAGGAGAGACTTCTATTGGATAGTGAGTGATAAAAGTTGGTTGAATTAATTTTTTTTCTACTGTTTTTTCAAAAATTTCATTTTCTATGTGACCAATTTCCCATTTTTTTTCTATTTTTATACCTATTGATTCTGCAAATAATTTTATTTTTTTTAAATCTTTCAAGTCAGATAAGGTAATTTGTGTATTAAATTGAAGAATAGCATTTTTCATAGTTAATCTGTGAAATGGTTGTTTGAAATCAAACTCATATTTATGAAAAATAATTTTGTTTTTTTTAAAAATTAATGTTGTAATATTTTTTAACATATTTTCAGTTAATTGCATCATATCTTCATAATTAGAATATGCAATATAAGCTTCCATCATTGTAAATTCTGGATTATGACGGGAAGAGACTCCTTCATTTCTAAAATTTCTATTGAGTTCAAAAATACGTTCGAAACCACCAATAATTAACTTTTTTAAATATAATTCAGGAGCTATTCTTAAGTACATTTCAGCATTAATTTCATTATGATAAGTAATAAATGGACGAGCATTGGCTCCTCCAGGAATACTTTGTAACATTGGAGTTTCGACTTCTAAAAAATCGTTTTCTATCATAAAATTTCGAATTGCCATAATTATATTAGAACGACATTTAAAAATTTTATATAATGTATTGTTGCTAATTAAATCTAGATATCTTTTTCGATAACGTATTTCTTGATTAGATAGACCATGAAATTTATTTGGTAATGGTTTTAAAGATTTAGCAAGAATTTTAATTTTATTGCAATAAATAGATAATTCTCCGGTCCTTGTTTTAAACAAAACACCTGTTACCCCTAAAATATCTCCTATATCCCATTTTTTAAAATGAGTATGATAAAAATTAGATGATATTTTTGTTTCATTAACATATATTTGTATTTTTCCTTCTATATTTTGTAATGTACAAAAAGAAGCTTTTCCCATAATACGTCTTTGTATCATACGACCAGCAATAGATAAATTAATATCTAATATTTTTAATTCATTTATATCTTTTTTTTGATATTTTTTATGTATTTGTTTTAAATTAGTATTTCTTTTAAAATAATCTGGAAAGATAAAACCTTGTGTCTTCATATTCAACAATTTATTTTTTCTTTCTATGATTTCATTAATAAAAATATTGTTTTGATTATTTTTTATAATATTTGACATTGATTTTCCAAATCTGCTTATAATCCAATAATTAAGCTTTGTTCAATAAAATCGTCTAAATCACCATCTAAAACTGATTGAACATCTGTTTTTTCTATATTAGTACGAAGATCTTTGATTTTTGAATTATCTAATATATATGATCTTATTTGATTTCCCCAAGTAATGTCAGATTTATTTTGTTCTATTTTTTGTTTTTCTTGTTGTTTTTTTTGTATTTGCATTTCATATAATTTTAATTTCATTTGTTTAATCGCATGTTCTTTATTTTTATGCTGAGAACGATTATTTTGACATTGAGTGACAATATTTGTAGGTAAATGAGTAATACGAACAGCCGATTCTGTGCGGTTTACATGTTGACCTCCTGCTCCAGATGCTCTATATACATCAATTCTTAGATCAGAAGATTTAATAGTTATCTCAATATTGTTCTTTATATCTGGATATATAAAAATTGAACTAAAAGAAGTGTGTCTTCGTTTTCCTGAATCAAAAGGACTTTTTCTAATTAAACGATGTATTCCTGTTTCTGTTCTTAACCAACCAAAAGCATAATCTCCGCAAACTTTAACAGTAGATGATTTAATTCCAACTGTTTCCCCAATAGATTCATGAATAATTTCTGTTTTAAATTTTTTTTTGTCAGCCCATTTTAAATACATTCTTAGTAACATATATGCCCAATCTTGTGCTTCTATTCCTCCTGAACCAGATTGTATATCAATATAGCAATCACAATTATCATGTTTTTTTGAAAACATACGATAAAATTCTAGTTGATTTATTTTTTTTTCTATTTCTTGAGTTTCTATAATAATATCTTTTAATATTATATTGTCTTTTGTTTCTATTGCTAATTCAAAAAAAATAATTATTTCCTTTATATTTTCTTCTATTTTATTAATTTTTTTAATTATAGAATTTAAAAAATATTTTTCTTTATTTAATTTTTTGATAGATTCTTTATCTTCCCATGTTTTAGGCGATAATAATTCTACATCAATTTCTAAAAGACGTAATTTTTTTTTGGTATAGTCAAAGATACCTCTTAAGATTTTTGATACGTTGCTCAAAATTTTTAATTTGGTTATTGAAGATTTTTATTTCTATCATAGTTTTATTATTCTTCTGTGATTAATTAATGTAAATTAAAAAAAATAAATATTTTAATATATAAAATATATGTAAATTTATTTTTTATTATATCTATTTTGTAAAATAGATGCATTTATTTTCATTTTATATTATTTGTTTAAGGAAAAAAAGTAATGTCATCATTTATATTATTACAAGATATTGTTTACCCTTCAAATCAATTATCATTGACAATGATAGATTTAAAAGAATGGTCTTTAATGTATATATGTGGATCTGATAGTAAGAAATATCTTCAAAATCAATTAACTATTGATATGAATATATTATCTGATACTGATCACACGCTGTGTGCACATTGTAATTTTAATGGTAAAGTATGGAGTACTATGCGTTTATTTCGTTATCAAGATGGTTATGCATATATACAACGTAAAAGTATTTCTACAATACAGATAAAAGAGATGAAAAAATATTCTATTTTTTCTAAAATAGAGTTTCATGAATTAAAAAATATTGTGCTAATAGGATTAGCAGGATTAAATATAAGATTATTTTTATTAAAATTTTTTATTACAATACCCAGTAAAAATTGTCCAGTCATACATGAAAATAATAAAACATTATTATGGTATTCTAAACCATCAGAACGATTTTTGTTAATTATATCTAAATCAGATTTTGAACAATTTAAAAAAAAAATTAATCAAAATATTTATTTAAATAATAGTAAACAATGGTTATTATTAGAAATTGAATCAGGTTTTCCTGTTATTGATAAGATGTGTGAAAATAAGTTTACACCACAAGCGATTAATTTAGATATTTTAAAAGCTATAAGCTTTAATAAAGGATGCTACTATGGACAAGAAATAATATCACGAATATTTTTTAAAAATTCAAATAAATATCATTTATTTTTTTTAATTGGTATTGGCAATCTTTCTTTTAAAATAGGCACAATTATTGAAACAAAAATAAATAATAAATGGTTTAAAATTGGTTTTTTATTATCAGTAGTACATGTTAAATATAAAGAAATTTATATACAAGTTGTGTTACATAAATCTGTTGATATTAATAATATGTTTAGAGTACGTGGATTCAAAAATATTTTTCTTAAAAAAAATTAGATATGTATATAGTATTACTTATGTATTAATATATTTTAATATATAAAATATTTTTGTTTATAAAATTTTATTTTAAAGTATTTTTAAAACATCATGTCTCAAGGTATTCTTTTTATTGTTTCTGCTCCTAGTGGAACAGGAAAATCAAGTTTAATTCAAGAATTGTTAAATTCAAAAAATTCATATGATATTCAAGTGTCAATTTCTCATACTACTCGAATTATACGACCTGGTGAATTAAATGGAAAACATTATTATTTTATATCCAAACAAGAATTTCAAATTATGATTCAAAAAGAATCTTTTTTAGAGTATGCAAAAGTATTTAGTCATTATTATGGTACTTCTCGTGAATCTATTGAAAAAATGTTATGTTCTGGGATTGATGTTTTTCTTGATATTGATTGGCAAGGAGCTAAGCAAATTAAAAATAAAATACCGGAATCAAAAAGTATTTTTTTATTACCACCATCTAAAGATGTTTTGTATAATAGATTGAAAAAAAGAGGTCAAGATAGTGAGATAGTAATTGCAAATAGAATGGCAAAAGCAGTTGATGAAATGCAACATTATTTAGATTACGATTATTTAATTATTAATGATGATTTTAAAACAGCTATAAATGATTTAAAAACTATTATTACTGCTGAACATTTATGTTTATTACCGCAAAAAAATAAATACCGTGTATTAATTTCTAATTTATTAAAACGTTAATCTTAAACAATATTTTATATAATTCTATTACAAAAAATAGAATTATATAACTTAAAATATACTTTAATATGTTTTGAACTTTTAATTTTTATTTTTATTATTATTTAGCACTAATATTTTTATTTCGATTGGCTTTTTTTCTTTCACTTTCTTTTAAATAAAATTTACGTAATCTGATAGATTTAGGTGTGACTTCTATAAGTTCATCATCATTAATAAATCCTAAAGATTCTTCTAATGTTAAATTAATAGCTGTTGTTAACACTATTGCTTCATCTGTTCCAGATGCTCGCATATTAGTTAATTTTTTTCCAGTTAAACAATTTACTGTTAAGTCATTAGAACGATTATGTAATCCTATTATTTGTCCTTCATATATTTGCGTACCATGTCCTATAAATAATTTTCCACGTTCTTGTAAATTAAATAAAGCAAAACCTACTGCTGTACCTGTACTATTAGATATTAAAACTCCATTTTTTCTTTGTCCAATATTACTATTATGAATAATATCGTAGTGACTAAAAGATGAAGAATATAGTCCTGTTCCAGAAGTCATACTTAAAAATTCTGATCTAAATCCAATTAAGGCTCTGCTAGATAATATATATTCAAGACGTACTCTTTTTTTTGAATCTATAATCATATTTTTTAATTCACCTTTTCTTGTTCCGATGAATTTCATAATACTACCTTGATGTTTTTCATCAATATCTAATGTGACATTTTCATATGGTTCTTTTTGACATCCATTTATTTCACGAACAATTATTTTTGGACGTGAAACTTGAAATTCAAATCCTTCACGACGCATATTTTCTATTAATATAGATAAATGTAATTCACCACGTCCAGAAACAGAAAAAATATTTGCATCTTTTGTTTCTTTAATTTTTAAAGCTACATTATGTATAGTTTCTTTTTTTAATCGTTCTAAAATTTTACGAGATGTAATAAATTTTCCTTCTTTTCCTGCAAATGGAGAAGTGTTAACTAAAAATAATATATTAACAGTAGGTTTATCAATATTTAATTTTGGTAATGCTTGTAGATTTTCTGGATGACAAATAGTATCAGAAATGTTTAATTTATCTAATCCTGTAAGAGCAACGATATCTCCTGCATATCCTTCATTTATTTCTATTCTTTTTAAACCAAAATAGTTTAATACTTTATGAACTTTTCCATTACGAATATTTCCTAAATTGTTAATAATAGCTACTGAATCATTTGGTTTAATACAACCTTGTTTAATACGACCTACTCCTATAACTCCTAAATAATTATTATAATCAAGTTGTGAAATTTGCATTTGAAATTTTTTTTCAGGGTTAACATCAGGTGCTGGAACATATTGAATAATTGCTTCATATAATGGAATCATATTATTTTGCATATTTAGATAATTTTTTCCTGAACTACCAAGAATAGCAGAGGTATAAATAATAGGAAAATCTAATTGTTTATCATTAGCATCTAGATTAACAAATAAATCAAATATTTGATCTACGACCCAATTAGGACGTGAGTTTATTCTATCAATTTTATTAATTACAACTATTGGATTTAATCCATATTTAAATGCTTTTTTAGTTACAAATTGTGTTTGTGGCATTGGTCCATCTAATGCATCTACTACTAAAAGAACTGAATCTACCATAGACATAACACGTTCTACTTCTCCACCAAAATCAGCATGTCCAGGAGTATCAACAATATTGATTTTATAATTTTTCCATTTGATAGAAGTATTTTTAGATAAAATAGTGATACCTCGCTCTTTTTCTAAATCATTAGAATCCATAATTCTTTCAAGTTTTTCTTCATGTTTTTGAAATGTTCCTGATTGCTGTAACAATTGATCCAATAATGTAGTTTTTCCATGATCAACATGTGCTATGATGGCAATATTTCTTATATTTTGATGCATATTATTTCCTATGTAATAGAATATTTTAATTTATAGGTATGTGAAAATTGATTATATAGAATGATAAGATAAGATTCATATTTTGAAAAAATAGTATTTGTTTTTATATCATTACAGATTTTAAAAATATTTTTTAGTTAAAATAAATCTTTATAGATTAAATAAATGATTTTTAATTAAATAAAATTCTATACTAAAAATATATTTTTATTTAAATAATAGGATTGTACTTTGAGCTCATTAGACTATAATAAAACATTTTTTTTAAAAAGTTATTCTAAAATGACTGATATAGATATTAAAGATGGTGTTGAGATCGCATTTGTTGGTTACTCTAATTCAGGTAAATCTAGTGTTATTAATGCATTAACTAATCAAAAAAAATTAGCACGTTTTAGTAAAATTCCTGGAAGAACACAATTAATTAATTTTTTTGAGGTATGTTCAGATTTTAGGATAGTAGATTTACCTGGATACGGTTATGCGAAAGCGCCTATATTCCTTAAAATAAAATGGCAAAAAATAATATATCATTATCTAAAAATAAGAGATGAAATAAAAGTCTTTGTTTTAATCATGGATATTAGATATCCACTTAAAAAACTTGATCAAAATATTATTAATATTGCTATAAAAAAACAAGTTTTTGTATTAATTTTATTAAATAAATGTGATAAATTAAAAAAAATTCAATGTCAAAAACAGTTAAAAATAGTCAATGAAGAGTTGAAATTATTTTTGCATGATTTTAAAATCATATTATTTTCATCTTATAAAAAAATTGGTATTCAGAAATGTAAATCAATTTTAAATAATTTTTATAATATTCATAATATTTAAAATATCTTCTAATATTTTAGAGAAAAAATATACACATGATAAAAATTTTTTAATTGACATTCTATGAAATCATTCTTTCTTGTGAAAGATGTATTGTCTGAATATTTTAAATATATTTTTAGAAGAATATTGTTCTAATGTGATATCTTTTAAAGTAATATCAATAGGAATATCTATTTTAATTTTCGCTAATTTATATGAAAGAAAAGCTGTTTCTTTATATTTTTTTAATTGAAGTGTGATGTTTTTTGCGTTTCGTAATGGCAACAGTGGTATTTTTTCTATATTTTTATAAATTTCATGAAGATTAGAAAATTTATTTAGCAACGATAATGCAGTTTTAATTCCAATTTTAGGAATACCTGGAATATTATCAGATACATCACCTACTAAAGCTAATAAATCAATAAATGCTTTAGGTTTAATACCATATTTATCTTTGATATTTTCTGGTGTAATAATAGAGTTTTTTTGTTTATTAAAAATAAAAATATTTTTTGTGACTAATTGTAGCATATCTTTATCATGACTAATAATTAATATTTTTTCACCTTTTTCTTCAAAGATTGATGCAATACTACCTATAATATCATCAGCTTCGATTCCTGGAATATTTAATGTTTTAATACCAATTTTGTTAAGTATTTTCAAAAGTGGATCAATCTGAATATATAGTGATGCAGGCATAGGAGGTCTATTATTTTTATATTCTTTAAATAATTTTTTTCTGAATGTTTTTTTTGAGGAATCAAAAATAATAATAAATTTCTTTGAATATTCATATTTTTTTAGAATTTTGTTGATTATGTTTAACATTCCATATATTGCACCATATGGTTCACCTAAATGATTTTCAAAATGACGAAATGTGTAATAAGATGAATATAAGTATAAACTACCATCTATTATAATAACTGGATTATTTTTATTTTGATTCATGTTTGTTCTTTTATTTTTTTTGAATTAGAAAGTTAATTAATTCAATATATTTTTTAGAAAAATTTTTATGAAATATTTTTTCTAATTTATCGTAATCAATAATATATTTTCCATTAATAAGTATCATAGGTATATGATCTAAATGAGATTTTTTGATATCTTGATTGATTTTTTTGATTAATATTTTCAGTGTTAAACTATTCCAGAAATTATTAAATTGATTTTCATTAATACCTGCTTTGTTTTTAAATATTTTTTTTATATCATTAATATTATGAATTGTATGGGTGTCTTGAATACCTTGGAAAATAGGTAAAATAATTTTTTTTTCAATTCCCATTTGTTGAGCTATAATCCAAGATTTAGTTAATATTGGACTTAATTTTCCTCCTAAAAAATTTACATGATATTTTTGAAAAGAGATATTTTTTTTAAAATTATTTTTTGTTAAATATTGTATATGATGTATTTTTTCAAATTCATAACAATATGGACAAAAAAAAGAAAAAAATTCTATAATATTAGGTATATTGTGTATTATTTTCTTAGTTTGAGTATATTCTCTTCCGTTTTTAAATTCATAAGCGACAGCATTAAAAGATAAAATAATACTTAATAATATAATAAACATTTTTTTCATAATTTATTACCTTGTTACCTAATAATATTTTTATTGCATTTATATATTCAATTACAGTAATTAATTTAAATCATATAATATGTTAATTTAAAATACTATATTTATAAGTTTAAACATATATTTATTTTAAATATAAAATAAATTAAAAATGATCATAAAAATAATGTTTTTAATAATGATAATTAGATGATACAACAATATTCATATTTACAATTATAAAATTTAGATATTTTATATTTTATCAAATAGTTAATATTAGCGAATGATTTTATAAAGATATAACACTAATTGTTAAGTTATTACAAAGTATTTTAAAAAATCAGAAAATATTTAAATAAAAAATGCTATCTATATTTAGATATCTAGTGATTAATTCAAATATAATTTATAGAATTTTGTAAAATCATGCATTAGTATTAGTAGAACTGAATAATATTAATAAATTTAATCTAAAAGTTTTATATTTTTAAATAATCTATTTATATACAAGTAAAATATAAAATATTATTTTTTAAGTAGTTATATCTAGTGATTAAATATTCTGTTTAGAGTTATTTATAAGTTGAATTTAAAAAAATCATCATGTTTTATTTTTAACATATTTAATATATATAAATAATATATAAATAAAGTACTTAATGTATCGTATATTTTTATAATTTTTATTATATATCTCTGATAAGTCGTTTGCTTTTATAAACATAATCTATTGATGAAATATATAATATTTTTTTATATACATGAATTCTAAATATAATTTAAGTGATGAATATTTAACTTTTAATAAAAGTAATAAAATATTGAAGATTTTAAAATTCAAAAATTTTAATTTTTATTTTGAGTTATGATATAAATATTTGTTTATTTATGTTAATTCACAACTAGAATTCATAAAAAAAATCTATAAAAATTTTTTATTTCACTAATATTTCTAATTATTTATATATATGTTTATATGAAACGAAAAAATCAGATATCTAATAAAATTTATGACATCTCTTACCAGCGAAATTATTTAGATTACTTAATATTGCTATAAAAATGCTCAAAAAACTAAAAATATAATATTAATAATTGATTTTGATTCATTAATATATAAATAATTTATTATGAATGTACAAGATAAAATATTTAAATAAAATGTAAATGTGATCTAGTAGCTAAAAATTTATATTTTCTGTAAATTATATTTTATTAATCATAATAATTATTTTATTTAATAATATTTGGATGTTTAGTATAATGAAAAATCAAAATCTGTTTAATCTCTTATTACCCCTAAATACAGAACAATTAAATTATTTAAATAAACTAGATAGTTCTTGTTCTAATATTCAACGTGCTTGGTTATCAGGTTATTTTTGGAAAAGCGCAAATCAAATATCTGATTCTTGCACTGCTGATACTGATAGATCTAATATAAATAATTCATTAATAACTATTATCTCTGCTTCTCAGACTGGTAATGCAAAATCGCTATCTCAAAGATTGCATGAGTATTTAAATAAACATAATAAAAAAAATCGTTTAATTAATGCTATTGATTATAAATTTAAAAAGATACAAAACGAAAAAATATTAATTTTAATTATTTCGACTCAAGGAGAAGGCGAGCCTCCAGAAGAAGCTATATCTTTATATAAATTTATTATATCAAAAAAAGCTCCAAATTTAAAAAATTTATGTTACAGCATTTTTAGTTTAGGCGATAAATCTTATAATTTTTTTTGTCAAGCAGGAAAAGATTTTGATAAAAGATTTAAAGAATTAGGCGCAACTTCTTTAATAGATCGCTTTGATGCTGATATTGAATATGAAGATGCTTATAATAAGTGGTCTGAGAATTTATTAAAATCTATTAATAACCAGAACCAACATGCGCAATCTTTTTTTACATCATCTAATAAAAAAAATCAATCTGCAGATTTAACCGATAGTTTTTCTAGAAAAAATCCTGCTAAAGCTGTGGTATTAGCTAATCAAAAAATTACTGGTCGTAATTCTATTAAAGATGTTTATCATATTGAAATTGATATTAATAATTTAAATATTAAGTATAAACCTGGTGATGCAGTTGGTATTTGGTATAAAAATGATCCGCAATTAGTCAATAAAATAATAAAATTCTGTTCTATTGATTCATTAGATAAAGTAAACATCAAAAATAAGATTATTACTATTTTTGATGCATTAACAAATCATTTTGAATTAACAAATAATACTAAAGATATTGTTAAAAATTATGTAAATATTACAAAAAATAAAATTTTACAAAATATTATTTCTGATGAAATACATTTAGAAGATTATATAGCAAATACACCTTTTATTAAAATGATACATGATTATCCAGAAAAAATGTCTTCTACACAATTACTTAGTTTTTTACGTCCATTAACACCTAGATTATATTCAATTTCTTCATCACAAGCAGAAACACCTAATGAGATTCACATTACAGTAGGAGTTATAAAAAAAGTTATTTCTGGTTGTGTGTATTTAGGTGGATCTTCAGGGTATTTATCTCAATCTTTAAAAGTAGATGATATAGTAAAAATTTTTATTGAAACCAATAATAATTTTCGTTTACCAGAAAATCCTGATATTCCAATAATAATGATTAGTTCCGGAACTGGTATTGCGCCTTTTCGTGCTTTTATGCAACAAAGAGATAATGATTGTGCTAAAGGAAAGAATTGGATATTTTTTGGTAATCCAAATTTTACTGAAGATTTTTTATATCAAATCGAATGGCAGCAATACATTAATAAGGGACTTATTACTAATATGAATGTTGCTTGGTCAAGAGATCAAGAAAATAAATTATATGTACAAGATAAAATACAAGAACATAGTAAAGAAATATGGTCTTGGATACAAGAAGGCGCAGTAATATATATTTGTGGAAATGCTTCTAATATGGCTAAAGATGTTGAAAAAACATTATTAAATATTATTAGTAAAAATGGTAATATGAATCTTGAAAATTCTGAAGAATTTTTAAATGATCTTCGTTTAAATAAACGTTATAAAAGAGATGTATATTAATGAAAATAAATGATAAAAAAAAAAATATAGTAAAAAAATTAACTGATGCAGAACGTATAAAAGAAAATAGTAATTATCTTCGAGGTACTATTATCAATGATTTAAAAAATGAAATAACTAATGGTTTTATCGGGGATAATTTTTCACTCATTCGATTTCATGGAATGTATCAACAAGATGATCGTGATTTACGATTAGAGCGTTATGAACAAAAATTAGAACCTCGTCATGCAATGATGCTTCGTTGCCGATTGCCTGGTGGAATTATTCAAGCTAAAAAATGGTTAAAAATTAATGATTTTGCTAATAAATATACATTATATAAAACCATTAGATTAACTAATCGTCAAACTTTTCAATTTCATGGAATTTTGAAAAAACATCTGAAATGTGTACATAAAATGTTACATGATATAGGATTAGATTCATTAGGAACTGCTAATGATGTAAATAGAAATATATTATGTACATCAAACCCTTTAGCATCTTTAATTCATCAAGAAGCTTATAAATGGGCTCATAAAATTTCGAATTTTTTATTGCCTCGTACTAGAGCATATGCAGAAATTTGGTTAGATCAAAAAAAAATTTTTACAACAGATCACGAACCAATTTTAGGAAAAACTTATTTACCAAGAAAATTTAAAACAACAGTAGTCATCCCTCCATATAATGATGTAGATTTGTATGCAAATGATATGAATTTTATTGCGATTGCAAAAAAAGATAAAATTATTGGTTTTAATGTATTAATAGGTGGTGGATTATCTTTTATTCATGGAAATAAAAACACATGGCCTTTTCTTGCGCAAGAAATAGGTTATATTCCAATAGAACATACTTTACTTGTTGCTAAGGCTATAGTTACTACTCAAAGAGACTGGGGTAATCGTACTGATCGTGCAAATGCAAAAACGAGATATACGATTAACAATATTGGATTAGATGTATTTAAAAAAGAGATTGAAAAAAGAGCTAATATATCTTTTGAACGCATTCGTGATTATACTTTTATTAGTAGAGGAGATAGATTTGGTTGGATTAAAGATATTAATGATAATTGGAATTTAACATTATTTGTTAAAAATGGACGTATATGTGATAATAATAATCATTTATTTAAATCTGGATTATGTGAAATAGCTAAAGTTCATGAAGGTAATTTTAGAATTACTTCTAATCAAAATATAATAATTTCTGACATATCTAAAGATAAAAAAAATATAATAAACAATATCGTTCAATCATACAAATTAATTGATAATATTAGTCATTTACGTAAAAATTCTATGGCATGTGTATCTTTTCCTACTTGCCCACTTGCTATGGCTGAAGCTGAACGTGTGCTATCTTTTTTTGTTACGCAATTAGAAAATATCATGTTAAAATATGGTTTAGAACAAGAAACAATAGTTTTTCGTATATCAGGATGTCCTAATAATTGCGGAAGATCTATATTAGCTGAAATTGGATTAATTGGAAAATCTCTTAGTCGTTATAATTTATATATAGGAGGTAATAAAATAGGAAGTCGCATTGCAAAGATTTACAAAGAAAATCTTACTGAAAAAGAAATATTTTTTCATTTAAAATATTTAATTCAAGTTTGGTCTGAAGAACGAAATGAAAAAGAAGATTTTGGAGATTTTGTTATTAGAAAGCAGTTTGTTAAAGAAATTATAAATCCGATTTCTGATTTTTGGAATTAGTCTGGAGTAAATATAATGTCAATATTTAATATTAAAAATATTAATTCATTACATTCTAAAAAAAAAAATGAGATATTATCTGAATTAAATATATTACTATCACAGTATTCTGCAGAAGAACGTATTAATTGGGCATTAACAAATTTACCTGATTCACATATTATGTCTTCAAGTTTTGGTATTCAATCGATAGTATTAATACATCTTATGATTCAGCAAAAGCCTAATATTCCTATTATATTAATTGATACTGGATATTTATTTCCACAAACGTATCATTTTATTGATATGTTAACTAATAAATTTAATTTACATGTAAAAGTTTTTAGATCAAAAATTTCTCCTGCATGGCAAGAAGCAAGATATGGAAAATTATGGGAACAGGGAATAAAAGGAATTAATTTGTATAATAATATTAATAAAGTAAAGCCTATGAATTTTGCTTTAAATCAATTATCAGTAAAAACATGGTTTTCTGGTTTACGTCGTGATCAATCTAAAAGTCGTAATGAATTAACTTACCTTTCTATTCAAAAAGGAATATTTAAGATATTACCAATATTAGATTGGTCTCGTCAGACAATAAGTAAATATTTAAAACAACATAATTTAGATATTCATCCACTATATAAAATGGGATATGTATCTGTTGGTGATGTACATACTACACAAAAGTATCAATCTGGTATGTTAGAAGAAGAAACTCGTTTTTTTGGTTTAAAGCGTGAATGTGGTTTGCATGAAAACTAGTATTTTAAAATATTATATTTTTTTATGATAGTATTTTCATTATCACTTTCTACTTTATATTATTTACTATTAAAAACATATTATAATTGAGTTCAATCATATAATTTATTACCTTAAAATATTTAATATAAAATATTTAATAAGAAATATATTATCATTTTTTTTTTTTTTTTTTTGGAAATAAAGCAATTGTGAATTATTTTCCTATTTTTGTTAATTTAAAATCTAAAAATGTTTTAGTTATTGGTGCGGGAGAAGTGGCATTCAATAAAATTAAATTATTACTTCGTGCCGGAGCAATAGTTAATGTTATTTCTAAAAAAATATGTTCAGAAGTACAATTATTATTAAGTGAAAAAAAAATTAATTTCTTATCTGATAATTTTGATTTAATTTATTTAAAAAAAATATTTTTAGTAATTTCAGCTAATAATGATGTTCAGTTAAATGAATATTTATCAAAAATTTGTAATGAACGTTGTTTACTATTAAATGTAGTAGATGATACATTAAAATGTTCTTTTATTTTTCCTTCTATTATTGATCGTTCTCCTATAGTTATAGCTCTTTCTTCTGGAGGTACTGCACCAGTTTTATTACGTTTATTACGTGAAAAAATTGAAGCAATTTTGCCGATCAAATTAGGTGATGTAGCAAAAATAGCCGGTAAATGGCGTGCAGTTGTTAAAAAACATTTTTCTAGTTTTTTAATACGACGCCGATTCTGGGAGAAATTGTTTAAAGGTATGTTTCTCGAACATATACTTAATGGAAATCAAAAAAAAGCTATTCTTATTTTAAAAGACAATTTAGTTAAAAATAATTTTTCTAAAAAAATAGGCGAAATTATTTTAGTAGGAGCTGGACCAGGAGATAGTGGTTTATTAACTTTAAGAGGTCTTCAGGTATTACAACAAGCAGATGTAGTATTATATGATTACTTAGTTTCTAAAGATGTGTTAGATTTAGTACGTCGCGATGCTAAATTAATATGCGTTGGAAAACGTGCTGGTATAAAAAATATTAATCAAAAAGAAATTATTACATTATTAATACATTTTGCTAAAAAAGGTAACAAAGTAGTACGTTTAAAAGGTGGAGATCCTTTTATTTTTGCACGTGGCGGAGAAGAAATAGAAGCAGCAAAAAAAGAAAATATTAATTTTCAAGTTGTTCCGGGAATTACTGCCGCGATAGGTGTTTCAGCTTACTCTGGCATACCATTAACACATCGTAAGTATTCACAAGGTGTTATATTTATTACAGGACATCAATGTTCTAATGGTTTTATAAATAATTGGTCAATTTTATGTGATTCTTCTTATACTTTAGTAATATATATGGGTACTTTAAAAGCTATCGATATATCTAAAAAACTCATTTCATTTGGACGATTAAAATCTACTCCAATAGCTATTATTGAACAAGGTACTACTGTTCATCAAAAAGTGTTTATTAGTTCTCTTGAGAATATTCAAACAATCATTAACTTTGCTATGACTCCTTCATTATTAATTATTGGAGACGTCGTTAATTTACATAAAACATTATCATGGTTTCAAAATGATATAAAATAATACTAATAACAATTTTTTTTTGATTATACTCATTCAAGGAAACATCATGTTCAAAAAAAATATTACTTATTTAAATCAATTAGAATCAGAAAGCATTTATATCATGAGAGAAGTAGTTGCAGAATTTCAAAATCCTGTAATGTTGTATTCTATTGGTAAAGATTCTTCTGTAATGTTGCATTTAGCAAAAAAAGCTTTTTATCCTGGACCTATTCCCTTTCCTTTGCTTCATATAGATACTGGATGGAAATTCAAAGAAATGTATAGTTTTAGAGATTATATTTCTGAAACGTATCAAGTCGAATTAATAGTTCATATGAATGCACAAGGTAAATTATTAAATTTAAATCCATTTGAACATGGGGGGCATAAATATACTGATATTATGAAAACTGAAGGATTAAAAGAAGCAATAAATCAATATAATTTTGATGCAGCTTTTGGTGGGGCTAGACGTGATGAAGAAAAATCACGTTCTAAAGAACGCATTTATTCCTTTCGTGATTCGTTCCATCAATGGGATCCAAAAAAACAACGACCAGAAATTTGGTGGAATTATAATAGTAAAATTAATCCAGGAGAAAATATGCGTATTTTTCCGCTTTCAAATTGGACTGAATTAGATATTTGGCAATATATTTTTTTAGAAAATATTGAAATTGTTCCTCTTTATTTTGCTGCTATGCGTCCAATTTTAATAAGAAATAAAACATTAATTATGATTGATGATGATCGTATTAATATTGAAGATAATGAAATTATTCAAGAAAAAATGGTTAGGTTTCGTACATTAGGTTGCTGGCCTTTAACAAGTGCTATTGAATCAGAAGCAGTAAATGTTAAAGAGATTATTCAAGAAACATTAATGGTTAACACGAGTGAACGAATTGGACGATCTATTGATTATGATCAAAAAAATTCAATGGAATTTAAAAAAAGACAAGGTTATTTTTAATAAAATAAAGGTGATTTTAAAAATAATGAATATGAATATATTAGATAATTTTCAAAAATGGTTTGATTTAAATCAAAAAAAAACTTTATTAAAATTTTTAACCTGTGGTAGTGTAGATGATGGTAAAAGTACATTAATTGGTCGTTTATTACATGATACAAAACAAATTTATGATGATCAATTATTTTCTTTGAAAAATGATAGTAAACGTCATGGAACACAAGGATCGCAAATAGATCTGGCATTAATAGTAGATGGATTACAGTCTGAACGTGAACAAGGAATTACCATTGATGTAGCATATCGTTATTTTTCTACTAATAAAAGAAAATTCATTATTGCAGATACTCCTGGTCATGAACAATATACTCGTAATATGGTTACAGGTGCTTCTAACTGTGATGTATCTATTTTATTAGTTGATGCTAGAAAAGGATTATTAGAACAAACTTATCGGCATAGTTTTATCTCAACATTACTTGGTATTAAAAATTTAATTGTAGCGGTTAACAAAATGGATTTAGTTAATTATAAAAAAGAAATATTTGTAAATATAAAAAAAAATTTTTTACTTTTTGCTCAAAAACTTCCTAAAAATTTAAATATTATTTTTATTCCTATATCAGCTTTAATTGGTGAAAATATTGTTTTTAAAAAAAATATTATTTCTTGGTATAAAGGTGCAACATTATTAAATATTTTAGAAACAATCAAAATTGATAACAGCACTAATTTAGAAGAAATTAGATTTCCAGTACAGTATATTAATCGTCCTAATTCAGATTTTCGTGGATATTCTGGAATGTTAGTATCTGGTCAAATTCATATTGGTCAACCTATTAAGGTTTTACCTATTAATATAAATTCTTATATTGATAGAATTATCACTTTCAATCAAGATTTAAAAAAAGCAGAAGTTGGAGAAGCAATTACTATCACTTTAAAAGATGAGATAGATATTAATCGTGGAGATTTTTTAGTAAACGTTGATTCTATTTTAAAACCACTTCAGGAATCTATTATTGATATTGTATGGATGACAGATGATATGTTACTAGCAGAAAAAACATATAATGTTAAATTGTCTGGAAAAACAATACGTATTTATATAAAAGAAATTTTATTTAAAATAGACATTAATAATTTAGTAGAAATTAAAACTAATTCTCTTGGTTTAAATAGTGTTGGTCGCATTAAAGTAGTTTTTAGCGAGCCTATGATTTTTGATAGTTATAAAAAAAATAGAATGACGGGTAGTATGATTTTTATTGATTTAATAACTAATATTACCGTAGGAGCTGGAATGATTGTAGAAGGTTTAAAAATGAACAATAGTATTACTTGCAATAACCATAAAAATAATTTTGAATTAGAGTTGCGTGATTTAGTTTCTCGATATTTTCCTCATTGGAATATACCAAAAATTTTATAAACAAGGTTTTGATTAACTATGATAGATAATATTCAAAAAAACATTTTTTGGCATAATTCTTTAATTACACGTCAAAAACGTGAAAAAAATAATAAACATAAATCTATTGTCATATGGTTTACTGGACTTTCAGGGTCAGGAAAATCAAGTATTGCTAACTATTTAGAAAAGCAATTGTTTAAAAATGGTGTTCATACTTATTTGTTAGATGGAGATAATATTAGATCTGGTTTATGCTCTGATTTAACTTTTAGTGTAATAGATCGAAAAGAAAATGTTAGACGCATTGGAGAAGTAGTAAAGATTATGTTAGATGCTGGCATGATAACATTAGTATCAGTTATTTCTCCGTATCGAAATCAAAGAGAAATTATTTATAATATGTTAGGAGGAGTAAAAAATTTTTTAGAAGTATTTGTTGATACACCAATTAGTGTTTGTGAATCTCGAGATCCTAAAAAATTATATCGAAAAGCTAGAACAGGAGAAATTTCTGATTTTACTGGTGTACAATTTGAATATGAAATTCCTAATAATCCTAGTATAATTTTAAATGGTACAGATTCTTTAGACATTAATTCAAAAAAAATTATTAATCTTTTATATAAAAATAATATAATATCTTTTTGTTAAAATTTAAGATTATGAATATAATATGAAGATATTTAAAATATTTCTATTATCAGTATTGTTTTGGTTACAATACTCTTTTTGGTTAGGTAAAAATGGTTTGATCGATTATATCACAATATATAATAAAGTAATTATGGAAAAAAAAATAATGAAAATATTGATATACAAAATAAAAAATTAATTTTAGATATTCAAAATTTAAATAATACTATGGATATTAAAAAATAAAAAATATGATATTGATGTAAGAACGTTCAATAAATCATTTTGATATTTTTTATCAATGATTTTTTTATTTTTTTAAGTATAAAATGATTTTATTTAATATGTTTAAACCAAAAATTATCGCTATTGTTCCAGCTGCTGGAATAGGTTCTAGAATGCAATCAAATTTACCAAAACAGTATATTAAAATTCAAAATTGTACTATTCTTGAACATACTTTAAAAACATTGTTATTACATCCTAATATACATCGTATTGTTGTAAGTTTAAATAAAAAAGATGTTTATTTTAATAAATTAGCAATATCATCTAATTTAAGAATTATATCTGTCATAGGTGGTACAGAAAGAATGCATTCTGTTTTATCTGGATTAGTTTTTGAAACAGATGCAGATTGGGTTATAATTCATGATGCAGTACGTCCATGTTTAAGTTATAAAGATTTAGAAAATTTAATATCAATTATTAAAAAAAATCCAGTAGGCGCTATTTTAGCAAGACCAGTATCTGATACTATTAAATACAGTAATTGCACACAGAAAAAAATTTTATATACTTTAAATAGACAGAATTTATGGCATGCTTTAACACCTCAGTTATTTCGAATAAATTTGTTAAAATTTTGTTTAAAAAAAATCATACATGATAAAATTAATATAACTGATGAAGCGGCAGCATTAGAATATTTTGGATATAAGCCATTACTTGTTTTAGGAAGTAGTAAAAATATTAAAATTACTTGGCCTGAAGATCTTATTCTTGCAAAATTTTATTTAAAAAATCTTAATATACATCAATAGAAAAGGAATTTTTATGCGAATTGGATATGGTTATGATATTCATGCTTTTGGTAGCATGAAGCCATTAATTATTGGTGGTGTTATCATACCTTGTGATCAAGGTTTAATTGCACATTCTAATGGTGATGTATTAATTCATACAGTAATAGATGCGCTTTTAGGTGCTACTGCAATGGGAGATATTGGTACTTTTTTCCCAAGTAGCAATCAGATGTATAAAAACATTGATAGTAGAATACTACTAAAAAATATTTGGAATAAAATTCAATTAAAAAATTATCATATATCTAATATTGACATTACAATTATTACAGAATATCCCAAAATGTCACCTTATATATTTCTTATGAGATCTAATTTATCATTAGATCTTAAAACTCAAATAAATAATATTAATATAAAATCAACTAGTTCTAAAAAAATAGGTTGTATTGGAAGAAAAGAAGGCATTGCTTGTCAAGCAATAGTCTTACTTATATAAAAATATAAAATTAAATAGTGTGTATTTTAAATATATATTATAAATAATGTGTTTACTAACGTACTATGGATACAGTTAATGCAAGTAAAATTATTTTTTTGCTTTTTTTTGTTATTTTTTTATCATATTTTTGCGTTTGGATTATCTATTCATCAAAGAAATTATTCTGATTTTGATTTTAAAAAAAAAAATACAAAAAAGTTTATATTTTATAAAAAAAATGAAATTTTTCACTTTTTAAGGTTAGATAAAAATTTTTTTTCTATTAAAGATAATATTCTTATTAAGAATAAAAATTTTATTGGTATTCTAAATCAAAATATATTTAAAATATTTTATATTGTCAAATCAAAAGATACTTTATATTCTATTGCTAAAAAGTCTAATCATAATTATCATGAATTATCTAAATTTAATTTAATTAAAAAACCTAATAAAATAATTATAGGACAAAAAATATGGATAGGAGATTTTAAAATTAATAAAAATAATTGTTATATTTTTAATACAAAAAAATATATATCTTGTAAGACTATCTTTAAAGATGCATCACATATTTTAAATTTATTTAAAAGCAATATACAATTTAATAAAATATATTTGTGTTTTAGTAAAAAATTAAAAAATAATAATGAATTTTTTCATAAAAAAAATTTGAAATTTTCTCATATTTGGTATTGGCCTGTTATTAAAAAAAAGATGCAAAATGTTTATAATTCTGTATTAAGTAGTAATAAAAAAATAGAAATTTCTGGTGTTAAAGGACAATCAGTATTTGCTGCAGCTGCAGGAGAAGTTGTGTGTGTTATCGATTGTTTTAAAAAATATGGTCGATTAATAATTATTAAAAATAATAAAAATTATTTTAGTATTTATGCTTTTAATGATTTAATTTTAGTAAAGAAAAAAGATAAAGTATATGCAAAACAAAAAATTGCAACTATGGGTTTATCTCCGAAAAAAAAAATAGCACGACTTTATTTTGAAATACGTTATCAAGGAGAATCAATTAACCCGTTAACTGTATTACCTTAAATCTATTTAAAAATTCATTTTTTTATATTAATATTTTATTTAATATTTATTTAAATTTATATTTTTATAATCAATGGTATTTTTTAAACTTATGTCAATTTTAAAATTTATTATTCAATATAATAATATATTTGGTATAAGATATATGTTTTTTTAATAAGAAACAGGCATATTTTTAAAATACCTGAATCTCTTTTATAATATAATTTTAAAAATTTTAAAATGCAGATATAATTTCTCTTAAGCCATGAAAAGGAGCATTTTTCACGCCTAACTTTTCTTCTATTCTAATTAGTTGATTATATTTCACAGTTCTATCAGAACGACTTACAGAACCTGTTTTAATTTGACCTGATGATGTTCCTACAGATAAATCTGCTATAGAACAATCTTCTGTTTCACCTGAGCGATGAGAAATAATAACGTTATAATTTGCTTTTTTAGCTATTTTTATTGCTTCTATTGTTTCTGTTAATGTACCAATTTGGTTTAATTTAATTAAAATAGAATTTGCGACACCTAATTGAATACCTTTTTTTAACAGGTTAGAATTTGTAACAAATAAATCGTCTCCAACTAATTGTATTTTATGACCTAGTTTTTTTGTTTGATATAAAAAACCTTTCCAATCAGATTCATCTTGTCCATCTTCAATTGAAATTATAGGGTATTTATTAGATAACTTTTCTAAGTAATGAGTAAATTCTTGTGAAGTAAAAGAAATATTTTCTCCTTTTAATTCATATTTTTTGTTTTTTTTATTATATAATTCTGAAGCTGCACAATCTATTGCTAATCGGATATCTTTTCCTAATTGATATTTAGTTCTGAATATGGCTTCGTTAATTATGTTTAAAGCTTCTTCATTAGATTTTAAATTTGGAGCGTATCCTCCTTCATCTCCTACTGTAGTACTCATTTTTTTTTCTTTTAGCAAAGCACCTAAAGTATGAAATATTTCACATCCTATACGTATAGCTTCTTTAATTGTTTTAGCACCAATTGGTTGAATCATAAATTCTTGTATATCAATATTATTATCAGCATGCTTTCCTCCATTAATAATATTAATCATTGGAAGAGGCATAGAAAATATATTTGGGGTACCATTAATGTCTGCAATATGTTGATATAATGGTATTTTTTTAGATACAGCAGCAGCTTTCGCAACAGCTAAAGATACAGATAAAATTGCATTTGCACCTAGTTTAGATTTATTTGATGTTCCATCTAAATGAATCATAGTATAATCAATATCACTTTGATTTTTGGCATTCTTGTTGTGCAATGCTGTAGATATTTCTTTATTGATAAGCGTTACTGCTTTTTTTACTCCTTTTCCCATGAATCTATCTTTATCATTATCTCTTAATTCTATAGCTTCTAATGAACCTGTAGAAGCTCCAGAAGGAGAAGAAGCTAATCCTATAGAACCATCTTCTAAATGTACTTCAGATTCGATAGTAGGGTTTCCTCGAGAATCTATAATTTCACGTGCAATAATTTTTATAATTTTAGACATATTTTAACCTCAATATATTTAAATAAATTTTTTTTATTCTTTCCTGCTGATTTAATAAAATCTATAAACAATGGATGTCCTTTATGTGGTGTAGAAGTAAATTCTGGATGAAATTGACAAGCTAAAAACCATGGATGGTTAGATATTTCTATAATTTCTACTATATTATTTTTTTGAGAACGTCCTGTAACTTTTAATCCTGAAGTTTCTATGTTTTTTAATAAAAGATTATTAACTTCATATCGATGTCTATGTCTTTCTATAATGATATCTTGATTGTATAATTTATGAGATAAACTATTAATGCTTAATTTACAAGCTTGACTACCTAATCTCATAGTACCGCCTAAATTGATTTTTTTATTTTCTTTATTATGTAATGTTTGTACATCTTTATTGCAATTTTGTATTAAATCAATGAGAGGATACGTGCATTTAGAATCAAATTCTGTTGAATTTGCTTCTTTTATTCCAATAACATTTTGTGCAAATTCAATAATAGCTATTTGCATACCTAAACAAATACCGAAATATGGAATATTATTTTCTCTTGCATATTTTATAGATAATAATTTTCCTTTAATACCTCGATCACCAAAACCACCAGGTATTAAAATACCATTGAGATTGTTTAATAATTTAATGTTTTTTTTATCTATATCATTAGAGCTAATTAATTTAATGTAAACCTTAATTTTATTTTTACAACCTGCATGTTTCAGAGCTTCTATTACGGATTTATATGCATCAGGTAATTTTATATATTTTCCAATAATTCCAATAATAATAGTTTGATTATAATTTTTTTCTTCATGAATAACTTGTTCCCATTTTTTTAAATTTGCTTCAGGAACATTTAAGTGAAAATATTTACAGATGTAATCATCTAATTTTTGATGTTTTAATAATTGCGGAATTTGATAAATAGAACTTACATCTTTTAAAGATATGACTGCATTTACTGGTACATTGCAAAATAATGCAATTTTTTTTCTATCGTTAATAGGTATATTTTTTTCAGAACGGCAGATTAAAATATCTGGTTGTATTCCTATTGAAAGTAATTGTTTAACTGAATGTTGAGTTGGTTTAGTTTTTATTTCACCAGCTGTACTAATATAAGGAACTAGTGTTAAATGTATATATATAACATTTTTGCGTCCAATATCCACTGCCATTTGTCTAATAGCTTCTAAAAATGGTAATGATTCAATATCACCAACAGTTCCTCCTATTTCTACAAGAGTAATTTGACTATTCTTTGAACATATAATAATTCGTTCTTTAATAGCATTAGTAATATGAGGAATAACTTGAATAGTAGCACCTAAATAGTCGCCTCGTCTTTCTTTTTTTAAAACTTCAGCATAAATTCTGCCTGTAGTAAAATTATTTAAACATGTCATTTTTGTATGCATAAAACGTTCATAGTGACCTAAATCTAAATCTGTTTCAGAACCATCTTCAGTAACAAATACTTCTCCATGTTGCATAGGACTTATTGTACCAGGATCTATATTAATATATGGATCTAGCTTTATAATAGTGATATCTAATTTTCTTGCTTTTAATATTGCACCTAATGAGGCTGCTGCAATACCTTTCCCTAAAGATGAAACTACTCCACCAGTAATAAAAATGTAATTTTTAGTCATACCGAATGTAAAAATTAGTTAAAATGAGTAAGCGTGTAATTTAAAATATTTTATTTTAATTTTAATTATAAAATATGCGTTTTAATATAAAATTGTTTTATAAAAATTATATCTATTTTGTTTTTATTACATTTTATAATATAATTTTATGAGTATATACTGATATTCATTATTAGTATTCTTTATTTAGATGTATTTATTTTTTGACATTCCATACATCACGTAAATGTACTGTACGATTAAAGACTAAATAATTTTTTTTAGAATCTATATAATCTAAACAAAAATAACCAATTCTTTCAAATTGAAAGTGTAATTGATCATTATAGTTCATAATATATTTATATATCATTTTTTCTAATTTTTTTTCAATAAAACCATATTTTTTAATTAATGATTTTGGATTGATATAAGATAAAAAATTTGTTTGTTGTTCTGGATTTTTTATATTAAATAATTGATCATATAATCTAAATTCTGCTGGTAATGCATTATGTATTGAAATCCAATGTATTACTGCAGGATTTTTTTTGTTTTTTGGTTTTTTTCCTAAACTATTAGTATCACAGTAACATATTATATTAATAATATTATTAAATTTATCTTTTTCTATTTTTTCTGCTTTAATTATATAAGCATATCTTAAACGTATTTCTTCTCCAATTCTTAATCTTTTATATTTTTTGTCGTATTCTTCTTTAAAATCAGATCGTTCAATATATATAATATTAGTAAAAAGAATTTCATGTGTACCCATATCAGGATTATTAGGATGATTAGGTACTATAAGTATTTCTTTATGGTTTTTATCTAAATTATACAAAATAATTTTAATTGGTTCTAGTATAGCCATACTACGTATAGCAGTTTGATTTAATTCTTTTCGAATACAATGTTCTAATAAAGAATATTCTATTAAATTATTTTGTTTTGTAATACCAATTTTTTGGCAAAAATGTTTAATAGAAGAGGGTGTATATCCTTTTCTTCTTAAACCAGAAATAGTAGATATACGAGGGTCATTCCATCCTTCTACTATATTGTCATCAATTAGTATTTTTAATTTTCTTTTAGATAAAATCGAAAATTCTAAATTTAGTCTGGAAAATTCATATTGTTTCGGATAATGTTTGACATTAGTATTTTCTAAAATCCAATTGTATAAACGTTTATTATCTTGAAATTCTAATGTACATAATGAATGAGTAATTTTTTCAATAGAATCAGAAAGACAATGAGCAAAATCATATGTTGGATATATATACCAATCATCTTTAGTTTGATGATGATGAGCAAAAAGAATACGATATAAAACAGGATCTCGCATAATGATAAAAGAAGAATTCATATCTATTTTAGCACGCAAACAAGCTTCTCCTTCATTATATTCGCCTTTTTTCATTTTTTTGAAAAGCTTTATATTTTCTTGAATGGTTCTATCTCGATAAGGACTATTTCTTCCAGGTGTGTTTAAAGTTCCTCTATATTCACGTATTTGTTCTTTTGTTAAATGATCTACATAAGCTAATCCTTGATAAATTAATTGTTTAGCATATTGATATAGTTTGAAAAAATATTCAGATGAATAATGCACATTACCATACCATTTATAACCTAACCAAGAAATATCATATTTGATAGAATTGATATATTTAATATTTTCTTTTAGCGGATTTGTATCATCAAAACGTAGATTACATCGTCCTTTATATAAATATGCTAATTCAAAATTTAAACATATTGACTTAGCATGACCAATATGTAAATGCCCATTTGGCTCAGGTGGGAAACGAGTATGAAAAGATAAATTTTTATTTTTATTAAGATCTTGATCAATGATCTGACAAATAAAATTATGATATTTTTTATTGTTCATTTTTTTCTTAGTTAATTTGTTTATTAAAATAATTTTGTTGATTATTCACTATATATATTATAAAATATACATTTGTTAGGCTACGTAGCTCAGTTGGTTAGAGCACAGCACTCATAACGCTGGGGTCATGGGTTCGATTCCCGTCGTAGCTACCATTTTAAAAATTCGCGGGAGTGGCGAAATTGGTAGACGCACCAGATTTAGGTTCTGGCGCCGTAAGGTATGCGAGTTCAAATCTCGCCTCCCGTATATTATATTATAATACATATAATAAAAAATATTATTTAATATCAAAATTATAATATGGGGTATAGCCAAGTGGTTAAGGCACCGGTTTTTGATACCGGCATCCCTGGTTCGAATCCAGGTACCCCAGAAATTCTATTCTAACAATTATCTTTTTTTATTCAATTGATCTATTAAAGAATACTAATATTCTGATTATTAAGAATATTATTTTATTTTTTAAAAATTATTAGTTGAACTTGGTTTTATAATATATAAAATTATATATCAAATTTTCATTTAATTAGATTAAAATATATTTTTTTAAAATATATATTTTTAAATTAATCATTTCTATTTTAAATAATAAAAAGTTTTAAAATTATGAATGTAAATAAAATGAAAAAACGAGCAGCATGGGCAGCATTAGATTATATTCATCCTGGAACTGTTGTTGGGGTTGGAACCGGTACAACTGTTTTTTATTTTATTGAAGCATTAAGTACAATAAAACATTTAATATCTGGAGCTGTATCTAGTTCTCATGCTTCTACTGTATTATTGCAAAAAAAAGGCATCGAGGTATTTAATATAAAAGATTTTCGTTCTCTTACTATTTATGTTGATAGCGCAGATGAAATGAATCGTTTTATGCACATGACTAAAGGTGGAGGAGCTGCGTTAACTAGAGAAAAAATTCTTGCTGCAATGGCTAAAAAATTTCTTTGTATTATTGATAAATCTAAAATAGTAGATATTTTAGGTCAATTTCCGCTTCCAATTGAAATTGTTCCAATAGCATTTTCTTATATTTTTGAAGAAATGATTAAAATGGGAGGTCAACCAAAATATAGAAAAAATGTTATTACTGATAATGGAAATATAATTATAGATGTTTATAATTTACATATAAAAGATCCTATATCTATGGAAAAAAAAATTAATGCACTTCCTGGAGTAGTAACAGTCGGTTTATTTGCTGCTAGAATAGCTGATGTAATATTAATTGGTGAAGAAAACAGTATTAAAACAATTAACAATAAACAAAATAAGTCATTTTAATTTCTTATTATAAGAATGTCTATATTAATTATTTTAATAATGTATTTATTTTATAAATCACCAAATTTTAATTGTAATGCAGTAACTGATACAAGTGCAGCTGTTTCTGTTCTTAATATTCTCGGTCCTAATTTAATTGAAATAAATCCATATTGTATAATTTTTTGAATTTCATTATAAGAAAAACCTTGTTCAGAACCAATAATAATTCGAATATATTTAAGAGGTGTATTTAATTGATGAATTGTCATTATAGATTCTGGATGAAAAATTATTTTTGTATCATGTTTTCTTTTTTCGCACCATGAAAAAATATCTATTGGATGTCGAATTTCTGGGATAATATTTCTTTTACATTGTTGACAAGTAGCAATAGCTATTTTTTTCCAACGTTGAATTTTGTTAGAAATATTTAAATTTTTCTTTTTAAGATAAAAATTTTCAGATAATAATGGTGTGATAATATTTACACCCATTTCAATTGATTTTTGAATTATAAAATCCATTTTTTTATCATTTTTAGGAATTAATTGTCCTAAATGAATATGAATTGGAGATTCAATATTTTTAAATTGTTTTAAAAATATTTTAATTTTAATTATTTTATTAGACATATATATAATTTTAGCAAAAAAAATATGATTAGTATCATTAAAAATTTCTAATACATCTTCATGCTTGATTCTTAATACTTTATGCAGATAATGTATGTGATCTTTTGATAAAATGTAAATTTCATTTATATTAAAATGTTCTTGAATATAAATACGGGGAATATTTTTTTTTATTTTCATTGAAATTTTTTATGACATTGTTTATAAATATAATTATTATGATTACCTTGTATTTGAAATATTAAATTTTCTCTTTTACATTCCCATAGTGTTACAGGAAAATTTTTATCCCATATATAAAATAATCTTTTTTGTTGCGGAGATAAATTAATATTATATTTTTGACTCATATAAAAATATGTTCTAGCTATTATACCTTTAGCTCTTTTAGGAGGTTCTACTAATTTTTTTTGAAAGTCGATTTTCATATTACATCTTCCGTATTTTGAAGTATAATTATGTAACTCACTGTACATAAAATTAGAACGATCAGCATTTATTTCTCCGATAGCCGGTTGTAAATTATGTAGATCAGATTCAATGTATGTATATTCTTGATCTTTAATACATTTTTTGCGTCCTCCTTGTTTCCAGCATTTTTTTTGATAACCAAATTGCCATGCTGGAACTACATGTTCCCATTCAATTCTATTTGCTCTATTTGTATTTTTTCGAATTTTATAGCCACAAGAAATTAAATTTGGAATACCTTTTTTTTGTTTCCAAATAATTTTACATCCACAATAAAAAGAACCTGGTGCATTTTTATGAATTTTAATTGCTGCAAGTTTAGCTTGGTAAAAATTATGTATGGTCTTTTTATGTATGGTCTTTTTTGGTAAGTCATTTTTTTTTATATACAGACAAAAAAAAATATGCTAATTATAAAAAATATTTTTTTTATCATTTTAATATCATCTATTTTATTTTTAAAAGTGATTTTTGTAAAATATATATTTATATATCATTTAAAATATTGTTAATTGATTTTGTATATTATAAGAATTCTATTTTTAATATTGCTGTTTATATTATAAAATTATAAAATATTATAATAAAGTAATATTGTGTGCTAAATAAATAGAAATATCAATATATCTTATATTTTTCGATATTAAAATATTTTAATTATTTATAAGATATATTAGTGATTTCAAAATAAAGTAGATATTTTTTATAAATGAATATCTTTTTATATCTTAATTAGTTTTATATAAGTCATTTAGATAAATTTCTGATTAAATTTCTCGTGCTTTACTTGATAAAATATTAAAATAAGATATCCAATCATACTTTTCTTATAAAATTTAAGTTAAAACAAAAAAAATAGTTTTAATGAAAGTAACAATTACAACAACTTCATGGGTTTTATTTTGAAGAAATTACTCAAAATGTAATGAATAAAATTAATTATATTAACTCTGATTTAGGATTAAATTCTAATTTTTTTACAATTTTTAGTATCTTTGGTAAAAAATCATGAGATATGAATCAAGATGTTAATTATATTGATTGAAAAAATCAAGGTACTAGAGATTAAGGTCTGATATTTTGTTTGATTCTACTAATAAAACTTAAAGTTTTAATATTAAAACCTATTATTTATATATATCTTTTATAAATACATAAATAGAATTAAGAAAAAATATTTTACTTTATCTCAGATCTGATGCTATAAGTCAGATGATATTTAAATATGATAATAGGATAATAATATCTATAGATATTGTAGTTTTTGACACATGATAGTAAGATAATATTAATCAATATATATTAATAGCTGAAATTATGGAAACAATAATTCACCCTGTATTATTTAAAAATCATTCAATAAAAATACAAAATTTTTTTATTATAATATTACAGTTAGATTTTTAATTAGAGGTTTAATGAAGACTATCGTGTAAACAGTAAGAAAAATGATTTTTGATACATATAGTAAAATTTCAAAAAACAAGAGAGTTATTTTTTTTTTTTTTTTTTTGGTAAAGATTGCTTGAAAATAGATCTTTTTTTTGCTTATTCTGAAAGATATATAAAAAAAATATTGTTATAGTAAATTTTGTCTAATTATTTTAATATTCACTTTGTTATATTCTATTTAGAATAATAGAGCTCATGTTTTTATATATGATAGATACTTTTAGGATTAGCAAAATAAGTAAAATAATGCGTGAATTGTTTTAATTATAAATATGTTTAATTTACGTTTTGATAGAGTTTTAATTAAAAAATTAAATTTTATTTAACTTGTTTTATTTACAAATAGAACTTTATAAGAATTTTAGAAGAGAATAATTTTCATGAAAAAAATGAACAAGAGAATCGAGTTATTACAATAATATTAAAATATATAAATATTTATTTAATACAAGCATTATTTACCATTTATATATTCTTCAAAATTTAATATATCTGATTTTTCTATTTTTATTTGTTTATCATGAGAATATTGTGCTTCTTGTTCTAATATTTTTTTATTTAAATTAAATTTATTTTTATTAATAAAGGTATTATAATATCTTTGTGATAAATTTAATCCTGTTTTTTTAATCCCCTTTTCAATGAATAATCTTAAAAATTGAGCAGAATAAGTAAGTTCTGGATTAATAAAAAATAATTTCATTTTATTACATACTGTTTGATATTCAATATTATTTGCATGATTATCAAGTATTAATGCTATTTTTTTTAGATCTTGAAATATTACTTCAATTATTTCAATTAATTTTTTTTGTTTATTTTCTTGATATATATATATATTTTGATTTGGTTTTCGACCTTCAAAGATTATTGTTTCCCAATTTTTATTTATAAATATAAAATCTTTTTTATTAGTTTTAGGGGAATCAATCAAGGCGCACCAAATTAAAAATAGATCTAATAAAAGTATTTGGTTTTTATTAATACCGATAGGTGAAAATGGATTAATATCTAAAGAACGTATTTCAATATATTCAATTCCTCTATTTTTTAATGCTTCTATTAGTGATTCATTATTTTTAGTATTTCTTTTAGGTCGTATTTGTGTATAAAGTTCATTTTCACTTTGTAAAATATTAGTATTTAATTGTTGAAAATTGTTTTCTTTATCTTGCAATCCAATTTTCATAAATTTTTCTGATGGTGTTGTTAAAGCTTTTTGTAATGATTGAACATATTCATCAAAATCATTAAACATGATATTTAAATCTAAAATTTTTGTGTTAGTATATCCTATATCACTCAGTCTTAATGAAGTAGCCCATGGTAAATAAAAAATATTTTCTTTATTTTTTTTAAATTTATATTTTTGTTGAATATTTTTTAAAAAAAATGATGGGATTGCTGGTGATGCTCCAAATAAATAAGGAATAATCCAGCCAAATCGATAATAATTTCTAATTAAATGTAAATACCCTTTTGAAACATAATTAATACTATCTTTTATTTGTTTTTGTTTTTTCCAATTTTTCCAAAATAATATAGGTAATGAAAAATTATAATGTACACCTGATATGGTATTAATTAGATCGCCATAACGATTTTTTAATCCTGTGCGATAAATAGATTTCATTTTTCCAAGATTAGAACAACCATATTGAGCTATTTGAATGTTGGTTTTTTTTTTATACGAATATGGTATACTAAAAGGCCACATACGTTCATTATTAATTTTAGATGCGGTAAAACAATGTAGATCTGTTAAAAAAGATAATATATCATCTATATTATTACTGGCTGGTGTAATAAATTCTAATAAGTTTTCAGAAAAATCAGTAGTTATCCATTTATTTGTTAAAGAAGAACCGAGAAAATAAGGATGTTTAGTTTTAGAAAAATTACCATTTTTTTTTATTCTTAAAGTTTCACGTTCAATTCCTCGAAAAATACCTTCTAATATTTTTGGATGTTCGTGTAGCCAAGAAATGTTTTTCGAGATATTTGTGATCAATTTTATCTCCTATAATATTGCAATATTTGAAATATTTTTATAGAAAGTTTTTGTCAATATATTTTGTAAGAGATTGTTGATGTGTTTTTTGCATCCGGAAGGATTCGAACCTCCGACCGCTCGGTTCGTAGCCGAGTACTCTATCCAGCTGAGCTACGGATGCAAAATGCAGTAATAAATATATATAAAAATATATATAAAATTTTATTAATAATAACAACGGTGAGAGAGGGATTCGAACCCTCGATGCAGATATTGCTACATACTCCCTTAGCAGGGGAGCGCCTTAATCCTCTCGGCCATCTCACCTAAATATAAAAATTTTTATTGTTTTTATTTTACTTTTTTTTTTATATAAGTCAAATATATTTTACTATCAAACAAGTATATTCTATTTGAAAAATAAAAAAAATAACAAACTACATCTTACTTAAATTAAGTAAGATGTAGTATTAATTAATATTGATTTTTTTGTTTTTTTTCTATTTGAATACGTTGATATATTTCTTCACGATGTACCGAAACTTCTTTAGGGGCATTGACACCAATACGAACTTGGTTACCCTTCACTCCTAGTACTGTTACAGTTATCTCATCGCCAATTATTAACGTTTCACCGATTCGACGAGTTAGAATAAGCATTCTTTGTTCCTTGAAAGATAAAAGAGTTCGATTTCTCTAGTTCTTGGTGTCATGAATAATATAGTTTTCAATTTAAATTTTAATTTTTTAAAAAATATATTTTGTATTATATTTTTTCATAAATTCTTTGTATTGATTATTATTTAATATAAACATATATTGAGATATGGTTTATTTTTTATCCAATTGTTCATCAATCCATAATGGTATATTTTTTAAAACAATAGATAGTTTTTCAGTGTATATTCCTCCTCCTTCAGCAATTTCTTTTTTTCCTCCCCCTTTTGTATGAGTTTTTTCTACAATCATTTTCATGATTTGTATAGCTGTTATATGATCTAATAAGTTTTTTGTAACTCCAATAATAACAGTAAAACGATTATTTATAATATTAACTAATACAGTAATTGTTTTTTTTAGTTTTTGTTTTAATGTATCTGTAATTATTCTTAATAATTTATGTTCATATTGATTAAATACATGTATTAATAGTTTTATTCCTTTTATATCATAAGTATTTTTTAGTAATTTTGTTATGTAGTATGTATTTTCTTTTTGTTGTAATTGAATTATTTTATCTTCAATATTTTTTATTTTATTTTTTAGATTTGTAATTTTATCTTTAATATCTGAGTTATTACATTGCAATATAAGAGATAAGTCTGTTATATAATTATCTTTTTGATGCAAATAATCTATCGCTTTTTGTCCTGTTACAGCTTCAATTCTTTTAATTCCTGATGCTATACTTGAATAAGAAATAATTTTAAATAGTCCAATGTCACCAGTTCTTTTAGTATGTGTTCCACCACATAGTTCAATAGAAATATTTTTTATACTAACAACTCGTACTATAGAACTATATTGATTGTCAAATAAGGCTATTGCTTTTTGTTTTTTAGCTTCTTCTAAACTTAATATTTGAGTTTTGATGAGAATATTATGACGAATGTACATATTAATCATATGTTCAATGTCTTGTATCTGAGATATTTCTATTGGAGTTTGATAAGAAAAATCAAATCTTAAATGTTTATTGGTTACTAAAGACCCTTTTTGGTAAACATGTTCTCCTAAAATATGTCGCAATACAGCATGTAATAAATGTGTTGCTGAATGGTTTAATTGAATAGAATTTCTATTTACTTGATTAATTTTAGTGTTAATATATTTTTTAATTTCAATTTTTCCTGAGATTAACTTACCAAAATGTCCTATTGCATTTCCATATTTTTTTGTATTTTCTACTAAAAAGTAGCATTTTTTATTATATAATTCACCTATATCACCAATTTGACCTCCTGATTCAGGATAAAATGGTGTTTTATCAAGAAAAATAATTCCATATTCATTTTTTTTTATTATTGAAACAGATTGATTATTTATAAAAATATATTTTACTAATGATTTTGTTTTATTTTTTTTATAACCTTCAAATACACATGTATTATTAATAGTAATATTATTATAATTCTTATAAAATTTTTGGTTAATATTCGATTGTTTTTTTTGTTTAGATTTTTCTAATTCATATGCATTTAAGTCTATTTGAATATTTTTTTCACGACAAATATCAGCTGTTAAATCAATTGGAAATCCAAAGGTATCATAAAGATAAAAGGCAGTTTCACCAGATAGCATATTGTTATGTGCTTTTTTTATTTCATGTTGTAATATTTTTAAACCTTTTTCTAAAGTGTAAGAGAATTGTATTTCTTCTAATTTTAAAATTTCTTCAATTTTTTTTTGTTTTTGTTTTAAAATTTTACCTGAATCTCCCATAACCTCAATTACTGTAGAAACTAATTTATAAAACAATTGTTTTTTCATACCTATTTTATGACAATGTCTTAATGCTCTTCTAATAATTCTTTTTAAAACATACCCTCTATGTTCATTAGATGGAGTAATATTATCAGCAATAATGTATGTACAGGATCTAATATGATCAGCTATGACTTGTAAAGATGTATGATTTAAATCTTTTACTTTACTTAATTGAGATATGTGTTGTTTTAATTGTTGAAATATATCAATGTTATAGTTAGAAAATACGTTTTGTAAAATAGCAGCTATTCTTTCTAATCCCATTCCTGTATCTATTGATTTATGTTTTAAAGGAACTATTTTTTTTTTTGAAATACGATTAAATTCAATAAAAACAATATTCCAAATTTCAACAAAACGATGATTTTTATTTTCTAAGAAAGATTCTGGATTATTTACTATATTATTTTCATAATCATAAAATATTTCTGTACAAGGGCCACATGGTCCACTGTCACCCATTTGCCAAAAATTATCTGAATTATATTGAATATTATTATTATCTCCTATTTTTATAATTTGTTTAACAGGTATTTTTATAATATCTTTCCAAATTTTATATGTTTCATCATCTTCTTTATATACTGAAATCCATAATTTATGCTTGGGTATATTAAACCATTTTTTTGATGTTAATAATTCCCAAGCATATTCAATAGCTTCTTTTTTAAAATAATCGTTAAAACTAAAATTTCCAAGCATTTCAAAAAACGTATGATGTCTTGAAGTGTATCCTACATTTTCTAAATCATTATGTTTTCCTCCAGTTCTCAAACAACGTTGAACAGTAGCTACTCGTGAGTAATCTATTTTTTTTTCACCTAAAAAAATTTCTTTAAATTGATTCATTCCTGCATTAGTAAACAATAATGTTGAATCATTATATGGAACTAAAGAGCTACTAGGAAGAATCATATGTTTCTTTTCTTTAAAGAAGTTTAAAAAATCTTGACGAATTTTATTTGTTGTTATATTCATTTTATTCTTGATTAATTTAAAAAGACATTGTAATTGTATTTAAATATTTCAAAAAAAATTTGTTATATTTAATAATTAAATAATAATTTAGTTATTTTCATTAATTTGTAATTTTATTTATTTATTTTGAATTTTATTTAAAACAATTATTTTTGATATTTTTTCGGCTATATCAAAAAATTTTAATGAATAATAAGATTTTTCCATATATATAAGAGCTTGTCGTGCTGATTCTGTTTCTGGATATTTTTGAAGCATTTCTTGCCCTCGACTAATGACAGCTATATATTCTTTACGAAAAAAATAAAATTTTAAAATTTGTAAATCATATTCTGATAAATGATGTTTTAAGCATAATAAATGTTTTTTAGCATTTGGAACATATAAACTATGAGGATATTTTTTAATAAATTTTTTTAACTGAAAAAAAGTGTTTATTGAATGATAAAGATCTTTTTTGTAATAGTCGTTTAGTAAAATATTTAAAAATATATTTTTATCTAATTTTATGTTAATTAGACATTCTATATATGCAATATAATCTATATTTGGATGCTTTGGATAGCTGTTAAAAAACTCTTTTATGTTTTTTTTAGCCATATTGAAATTATTAGTTTTATAATAAGCATAAATTAAATGTATTATAATTTTATCATCATTAAAATGCGTGATGTTATTTTTTTTAATATGTTCTAATATTGATATTACATTATTAAATCGTTCATATTTTAATTCTTTTTTAGATTTTTCATAAAGAATATAAGTGTCTGTAAAAATATGATTATTTAAAGCTTTACAATTAACTGCTAAGTTCAGGAATAAAATAATAAAAATAAATATAATGTTTTGTTTTCTTTTCATTTTATATATTCAATTTAATTTAAAAAAATTATTTTTTAAATATTAGTTCTAGAATTATACTAGAATACCATATTATATAAATATTCAAGATTCAGTGTGAACTTTCTAAAAAAATAAGGAATATTATATTGAAAGAAATTGAATTAAGTACAACGATATCTTGTATATCTTTATTTGGAAAACGATTAGATAAAGTTTTATCAATTATATTTAAAGAATATTCTCGTTCCTATTTAAAAAAAATTATTATTCTGAATCAAGTATATGTTAATGGAATAATTGTAAATACGCCTGATAAAAAAATATTAGTTAAAGATACGATTACGATTCGTTTTAATCAAGAAGATATATCATATAATCTTCCAGAAAATATTTTTTTGAATATTATTTATGAAGATAATTATATATTAGTTATTAATAAACCCGCTGGTTTAGTAGTTCATCCAGGAGCAGGTCATAAAACAGGAACGATTCTAAACGCTTTGCTATATCATTATAAAAATATTCAATACATTCCCAGAGCAGGTATAGTTCATCGTTTAGATAAAGATACTACGGGACTAATGGTTATTGCAAAAAATATTTTTTCTTACAATTATTTAGTTCAATTACTAAAAGAAAGAAGAATTATTCGCGAATATCAAGGTATTGTTAAAGGAAATATGATTTCAGGTGGAACTATTAATCAACCCATTATGCGTCATCCTATTAAAAGAACATGTATGACAGTTCATAATTTGGGAAAAAATGCTATTACACATTACAAAATCATTAATTGTTTTAAGAATTATACACATATATCTATACGATTGGAAACTGGACGAACACATCAAATTCGTGTTCATATGTCATATATTCAGCATCCATTAGTTGGAGATCCATGTTATGGTAAATCTAAAAATTGCATAAATTTTAAACAAAATAATAAAATTGATCAAGTATATAAGTTTTCTCGTCAAGCATTACATGCAAATTATCTTGCTTTTCAACATCCTGCTCGTCAAAATTTAATGTCTTGGACAGTACCTTTTCCTCAAGATATTATTGAATTAATTTCGAAATTATAACAATAAACATCAGATATTTAATAATATTAATTATTAATAAATTATATTATTTATTTTGATTAAATAATTTTAAAATATATTATTAATTTCTATTAAAAAATAGAATAAAATAAAGAGTCGATAATGTAATGTTAGAAAAAAAAATAAAGAAAGAATTTTTATTGTATTCTAAAATAAATGTTGAAGATAAAATTATCAAAAAATCTTTAAATGAATTAGTGAAAAATGCTTTAAAATATTATTTATCAAATTTACGTGATAAAAAAGCAAATAATTTATATGAGCTAGTATTAACTGAATTAGAACCACCATTATTAGATATAGTAATGCAATATACTAGAGGCAATCAAACACAAGCTGCTTTAATAATGGGAATTAATCGTAGTACATTAAGAAAAAAATTGAAAAAATATAGTATGAATTAAATTTTTTTATTGCACTTTCTATTAGTAATTTAAAATATAAGAGAGTGCAAATTATTTTTTTTAAAATTTTTTGTTAGATTTATTTTGATAGGAATGAATTAATCTATTAGATATTGTTTTTAATGCCCAATAATAACCATCTAGTCCTAATCCAGAGATAACACCTTGAGAAATATCAGATAACCATGAATGCGAACGAAAACTTTCTCTAGCAAAAATATTTGAAATATGAACTTCAATAAACGGAATATCTACTGCAATTAATGCGTCTCTGATAGCAATACTAGTATGTGTAAATGCTGCTGGATTAATAACAATATAATTAATTTTATTTTTTGCAGAATGAATTTTATCAATAAGAACATGTTCAGAATTAGATTGTATATGATATAAAGATATATTATCTTTTTTTGATTGTTTTTTCATATTTTCTATTAAATCAGATAGAGTTTCATGTCCGTAAATATTTGTTTCACGTGTTCCTAAAAGATTTAAATTTGGTCCATTGATGATTAATACATGTATAATATTATTCATATATAAAATACTTTTTAATAATTTGTCGTAATCTTTATAATAAACTATAATTTTAAAAAAAACATCAAAGATGTTAAATAACATTTTTATTTTTATGTTATATTTTATAATATATTTTAATATTAATAATCAATTGAGTAAGTTGAAATGATATTTGAATTAGTTGGTGAATCTTTATTAATTAACAATAAAATAAATTATCAAAATGTTTTTATGGCATTAGAAGAACTTTGTACTCGTGATATAGATTATGGAGATTGTTTTTTTCAATCTCATCTTTATGAATCTTGGTTTTTAGAAAATAGTATTATAAAAGAAGGTAACTATCATTTTGATCAAGGAATAGGAGTTAGAGCAATTAAAAATGAAAGTATAGGTTTTGCATATGCAGATCAAATTTCTATAGAATCTTTAAAAACTAGCATTCATAAAGCACGTAGTATTATTTCTATGAAAGGTTCAGTAAAAAATAAAAAATTGTCTAAAAAATCAATAAAATATTATTATAATAATATTAATCCTTTAGAAATATTTTCTTCACAAGAGAAAATTGATCTTTTATATAGAGCAGATCATATAGCACGTAGTATTGATCATAGAGTGAAGGAAGTAAATGTAAATTTAACAGGATCATATGAACAGGTTTTAATTGCTTCTACTGATGGTAATATTGTTGCTGATATAAGACCATTAGTGCAATTTTCAATAAATGTTTTAGTTGAAGATCATGGAAAACGAGAACGTGGTCGAAGTGGAGGAGGTAGTCGTACTGACTATAACTTTTTTTTAAATAAAGATGATATTTCAAATGAGATTCGGATTGAATATTGGGCTAGAGAAGCTGTTCGTATAGCATTATTAAATTTATCTGCAAAGTCAGCACCTTCCGGTACATTTCCAGTTATATTAGGATCTGGATGGCCTGGTGTTTTATTACATGAAGCAGTTGGTCATGGTTTAGAAGGTGATTTTAATAGACGAAAAACTTCTGTATTTACTAATATGATTGGAAAAAAAGTTACATCAGAATTATGTACTATAATTGATGATGGTACTATGCATAACCAGCGTGGTTCAGTCAGTATTGATGATGAAGGTACTCCTGGTCAGCGTAATATTTTAATTGAAAATGGAGTATTAAAGAAATACATGCAAGATAAATTAAATGCACGTTTAATGGGTATGGAAGTTACTGGAAATGGACGTCGTGAATCTTATTCATGTTTGCCAATACCTCGTATGACTAATACTTTTATGTTATCAGGAAAATCTAAAATAGATGATATGATTAATAGTGTTGATTACGGAATATATGCTGTAAATTTTTCTGGAGGACAAGTAGATATTACATCTGGTAATTTTGTTTTTTCTACATCAGAAGCTTATTTAATAAAAAAAGGAAAAATTATTACACCAATTAAAAATACAACTTTAATAGGATCAGGTTTAGAAGCTATGCAACAAATATCAATGGTAGGTGATGATTTAAAAATGGATCAAGGAATGGGAATGTGTGGTAAAGATGGTCAAAATATTCCTGTAGGTATAGGGCAACCATCTATTAAATTAGATCGTTTAACTATAGGTGGAACTGCTTAATTTAAGTAATATATTTTTATATAATTGCTTGATTATAAAATAATGCAGTCAAGTTTAATGTCATGACTGCATATTTAATATTAATTAATTCAGTCTTTCTTTAATACGCGCAGCTTTACCAGTACGATATCTTAAATAATATAATTTTGCTTTTCTCACTAAACCTTTTCTTTTAAGAATAATTTCTTCAATATTATGAGAATGTGTTTGAAAAACTCGTTCAACACCTTCTCCATTAGATATTTTTCTAACTGTAAAAGATGAATTTAAATAACGATTTTTTATCGCTATTACTATTCCTTCAAAAGATTGTATACGTTTTTTAGATCCTTCAATTACCCATACTTTAACTTCTATAGTATCGCCAGGTCTAAAAATAGGTATATTATTTTTTATTTGTTCCTTTTCTATTGCGTGAATTATACTCGACATAATTTTCCTTTTTTTTGAATTAAAAAATATTATAAATTATTTTTTTTAGTTTGTTTTTTAAAATCATTTAGTAATTCTTGTTCTTTCATATTTAATTGTTTATCTTTTAAAAGATCTGGACGTTTAATCGATGTTTTTCCAAGTGATTGTTGTAAACGCCAAAGACGAATATTTTTATGATTTCCAGATAATAAAATTTTTGGAACTGACATATTTTGTACAACTCTTGGTCGAGTATAACTAGGATAGTCAAGAAGATTATTAGAAAAAGAATCTTCTTGTATTGATTGTTTAGTTTTAATAACGCCCGGAATTAATCTAGAAATAGAATCAATCATAACCATAGCAGCTAATTCTCCTCCAGTCAGTACATAATTTCCAATAGACCATTCTTCATTGACTTGAGAATCAATAATACGTTGATCTATTCCTTCATATCGACCACATATAAAAATAATTTTTTTTTTCGTAATTAATTCTTTTATGTTGTTTTGTTGAAATGTTTTACCTTGAGGAGATAAGTAAATAACAGTTGCATTGCTTAGAATTGATTTTGCATATTTTATAGCTAAATATAAAGGTTGAAAACTCATTAACATTCCAGCGCCTCCTCCATAAGGACGATCATCTATAGATCTATATTTATTATTACTAAAATCTCTTAAATTTAAACAATTGATATGAATTATTTTTTTTTGAATTGCTTTTCCAATAATCCCATAATTAGTAATAGCATGAAACATTTGGGGGAAAATAGTAATAATATTAAACCATATTAGGGGATTGTTATTTACTTTGTTCATTTAGAATATATGATTTAGTTCCATGTAACTATTATTAATTTATTATGAATATTAATGTTTTTTATTATTTTATTTTCTATAAATGGAATTAATATATTTTTTTTAAATGGACTTAATTTATTTTTTATTACAAGAATATCATTATTATTAGTTCTAATTAAATTAATTACTTGACCAATATAATTATTGTTTGTATTAAATACTTTACAATCAAGCATATCATTCCAATAATAATTATTGTCTTTTAATAATGGCAATGTATATTGATTAATAATTATGTATGAATTGGTAAAATTTTTTACAATTGAACGATCAGATATATCTTCAATATGCACAATAAAATTTTTTTTATATTTTCTCCAGTTATTTATTTTTATTTTAGTCCATTTTTTTTCTTTTAAAAAAAACCAAGGCAGATAACTGAATATTTTTTCTTTTTTTTCTGTAAAAGAAAAAACAGTTATCCAGCCTAATATTCCATAAGATTTTCCTACTTTTCCGATTATTAATGGTTTAATAGGTATATCAATATTATCTTTTATAAAATGCTCTCTTTTTTATTAAATAATTTTATTAATTGTTTAGTGCGATCTGACATTTGCGCTCCTTGATTGATCCAATATTGCACTCTTTGTAAATTGATTTTAAGTATTTCAGATGCTCCCTTAGCAATAGGATTAAAAAATCCTATTTTTTCAATAAAACGACCATTTCTAGAAAAACGGCTATCTGCTACTACCATTTTATAAAAAGGACGTTTTTTTGTTCCATATCTTGATAAACGAATTTTAACCATATTTTATTCCTTAAAAAAGTTTTTTCATATAGATTAATTATGATATCAAAAAATAATTAATATTTTATTTTAAAATAAAAATATTTTTATTTTAAAAAATTTTTTGGTAACATATTTTTTATCCCTCTCATTACCTTTGATATTCCACTAGTTTTTATTTTTTTCATTATTCTGCGTATATCATCAAAATTTTTTAATAATTTATTTACATCTTGTATTTTTGTTCCAGATCCTAAAGCTATTCTACGTTTTCTTGAACCTTTTATAATTGTTGGTTGTTTTCGTTCTTTAGGTGTCATAGAAGATATAATAGCTTCTATCTTTGTTAATGTATTTTCATTCGTGACACATGATAATGTATTATTAGATAATTGATTATTAATAGATAGTTTATCTATAAAATAATTTAACCCTCCTATTTTTTGCATTTGTTTTATTTGTATTAAAAAGTCATTTAAATTAAAATCATGGCCTTGTTTTATTTTTTTTGTTAGTTTCTGAATGTCTGATTGATTTACTTTTTCTTCAATATCTTCAATAAGAGATATCATATCATTCATTCCTAAAATACGATCAGCCATTTTTTCTGGATGAAATTCTTCTAATGATGTTATTTTTTCTCCTGTTCCTATAAATTTAATTGGTTTTCCAGTAATATATCGCATTGATAAAGCAACACCACTTCTAGAATCACCATCTGTTTTTGTTAATATTATACCAGAAATTAATAATTCATTATTAAATATTTTTGCCATATTTATGGCATCTTGCCCCATCATAGAGTCTACTACTAATAATGTTTCAATAGGTTTAGATAGTGTTTTTATTTCATAAATTTCATTCATCATATTTTTATTAATATGTAAGCGACCTGCTGTATCAATTAATAGTACATCATACAATTTTAATCTTGCATATTGCATTGCTTGTTTAGTTATTTCAATTGGTTTTTGATTTGTTTTAGATTGAAAGAAATCTATTTCAATTTGCTGAGATAATATTTGTAGTTGTTTAATAGCAGCTGCGCGATAAATATCAGTAGATACAATTAATATTTTTTTTTTGTATTTTTCTTTAATCCATTTCCCTAGTTTTGCTAAACTTGTAGTTTTTCCTGAACCTTGTAAACCAATTAATAATATTATTGCAGGTGGTTTAGTAGATAAATTTAATAAATTATTTTTTTTTCCCATAATAAATATTAATTGATTTCTAACTATTTTAATAAATTCTTGTCCTGGTGTTAAACTTGTATTAATTTCATTACCAATAGATTGATCTTTAACATTTTGTATGAACTGTTTTATAACTGATAATGTGACATCTGCTTCTAATAGTGCTTTCCGTACTTCTCGTATAGTATCTTTGATATTTTCTTCTGTAAGTCTTCCTTTATTGATAATTTTTTTAAAACTGTTTGCGAGACGTTGTCTTAAGTTTTTAAACATTATTTATTGCTCATGTTAAAGTTTTAATATTTAATTTTTGTAAAATATATATATTTATATATTTATAAAATTAGTTACTAAATTATTGATTTTTTAAAAATTTTTTAGGAATGATTAGGATAATGTTTTATAAGGATAACTACCTAAAATTTTTATAAGTGTAGTAAATTTTTTAATTTTTTTAAGAGTTTCTTTTATTAAAATTGATGATAGATTAACTTGAATTTCAATATAAAATTTTTCTTCTAATGATTGATGATTTAATGTTCGATCAGTTAACTTTTTTATAATAATTTTTTTGTTTTTTAATATAGATAATATATTAGCAAGAGCTCCTGATTTTTTTTTAATAGTAAATAAAAAAATTATTTTTTTATTTTTGTTTTTAGAAACATCAATTAGATTACGATTTAATATAATAAATTTTGTAATATTTTTTTCTTCATTTGCTAAATTTTTAGATAAAATTTTTAATCCATATATTTTACTACCAATTTCACTGCCTAATGCTGCATTAGTTTTTTGATTAGATTCAGATATTATTTTCATAGCATCTGCAGTACTGTTTGTATAATTAATTGTCCAATTTGGAAATTTTTTAATAAAATTGCTGCATTGTTTAAATGGTTGAGGGTGACTATAGATATTTTTAATTTTTTCTAATGTAATTTTTTCAATTGAAAGTAAACAGTGATTAACAAAAATATTAATTTCTCCAACAATAAATAAATTTGTATCTTCTAATAAATCTAATACTTCATTAATATAACCAGAACAAGTATTTTCAAGTGGTAAAATCGCATAATCTGATTGATGTTTTTCAACCGCTTTAATTACTTCTTGAAATGTTAAACATTCTTGTATATTGCATGTTTGAATATTTTGGTTTGAATATTTACAAGCTGCAATATGAGAATAAGAACCTTTAGGACCAAGAACTGCAAAATTAGCGTGAGTTAAATTATTATCATGATTAAATTTTTGTAATGTTTTTTTTTGAGTTAACACTGATTCTTCAATTATTACTTGAAATAATTGAGTAATAAATGCTGGTTCAAGATGATTTATTTTTCCTAAACTAGTTAGTTCATTGATCATTGTTTTTTCACGTTCTAAATCTCGTATTTCTTGTTTATTTTTAATTTTAGATTGAGCTATTTCTAATACTAAATGTTTTCTTTCTGCTAATAATTTTACAATGTTTCTATCAATTTTGTTAATTTTATCACGAAAAAATAATAAAGAATTTTTAGTAGGCATAATTTATTACCAATGAAATATTATAGTGCATTCAAATAAAATGATGTTTATAAAAAAATTAATTATTAAATATAATAATATAGATAAATTTTTATTAAATACTACTAATTATAATACAATTAATTTGATTAATTTGATTAATTTTATTAATTTTAATAAATCTTACAGTACATTTACTATATCTTATTAATTTCAATGATAGTATTATTTTATATATAGAAAATTATACTTAAGTGAGTTTTATAATGAAAACATTTTCAGTAAAATTAAATGATATCAAACGAAATTGGTATTATGTTGATGCAACTAATAAAATATTAGGTAGATTGGCCAGTGTATTATCATCTTATCTTCGAGGAAAAAATAATATTCAGTATACTCCTCATCTTGATACTGGTGATTATATTATTGTTTTAAATGCTTCAAAAATTTTAGTAACAGGTAAAAAAAAGATTGACAAAGTTTACTATCATCATACAGGTTATGTAGGTGGCATAAAAAAATATAGATTTGAAGAAATGATTTCTTTACATCCAGAAAGAATTATAAAACATGCTGTAAAAGGTATGTTACCTAAAGGTCCTTTAGGGCGTGCTATGTTAAAAAAATTAAAAGTTTTTTCAAATGGAGATCATCTTCATATAGCTCAATGTCCTAAATTATTAAATATTTTATAAAGGTATATAAAAAATATATGATTATAAATCAAAACTATGGTACTGGTCGTCGTAAAAGTTCTTCTGCTAGAGTATTTCTTAGATCTGGAAATGGAAAAATTTTTATCAATAAACGTTCCTTAAATGATTATTTTGGTCGTGAAACTTCTTGCATGATTGTTCGTCAACCATTAGAATTAGTAGATATGATCGATAAATTTAATATTTATATAACAGTTAAAGGTGGAGGTATATCTGGTCAAGCAGGAGCTATTCGTCAAGGTATTACTCGTGCTTTAATTAAATATAATCAATTATTACGGTTTGAATTAAGAAAATCTGGATTTGTCACGCGTGATTCACGTCAAGTAGAACGTAAAAAAGTTGGTTTACGAAAGTCTAGAAAACGTCCACAATTTTCTAAACGTTAAAATTTAACAATATTAGTATATCCATTTTTAAAAGAACTTGGTTTTGAAAAACCGAGTTCTTATTTTATTTTTCTAGATATTTACTAATGTCATAACATAGTTGTTTTATACTATTTTTTTGAATAGATGAAATGAAATAATATTGATTCGGTAATTTAATCTGATATTTAATTTCGTTTATAATTTGATTGATTTTAGTTTCATTTAATAAATCAGTTTTATTAAAAATTAACCATCTTGGTTTATGATATAAATCTAAACTGTATTTTTTTAGTTCTTTTAAAACTATTTTGATATTATCTAGTGGATGATAATTATTTTGAGGAACTAAATCAACTATGTGAAGTAGTAATTTACATCTTTCTAAGTGTTTTAAAAAACGCAGACCTAATCCAGAACCATGAGAGGCTCCTTGAATGATTCCAGGAATATCAGCTATAATAAATTTTTTATTATTTTTTATTTTTACACTACCTAAAATGGGATTTAATGTTGTAAATGGATAACTTGCAATTTTTGTTTTAGCACCAGATATGTTTGCAACAAAAGTAGATTTTCCAGCATTAGGCATGCCCAAAGTACCAACATCTGCTATTAATAATAATTCTAATTGTATTTCTCTTTTTTCTCCTTTTTGACCTAATGTACTTTGCTGAGGTGTACGATTAGTTGGAGATTTAAATCTAGTATTACCTAAACCATGCCAACCTCCTTTAGCAATAATTATTTTTTGTTTATGTTGAATTAGATCTTCTATTATTTCTCGTGTTTGATAGTTTATTACTTTAGTTCCTGTAGGTACGTATATCTTTAGATCTTTTCCTTTTTTTCCAGAGCATTTTTTACCTGATCCATTTTGTCCATTTTCTGCTTGAAATTTTTTCTTAAATCTAAGATCTATTAAAGTATTTAAATTATTATTAGCTTCTAACCAAATATTTCCACCATCTCCACCATCTCCACCATCTGGCCCTCCTTTAGGAATATATTTTTCTCTTCTAAAATTAACACAACCATTTCCACCGTTTCCTGCAATCACTTCTATTATAGTTTGATCAATAAATTTCATGTTTTATCCATGTACTATATGTGTTTTATTTTGTATTAAATAAATATTTATAATGGTTTTATATGTTATATAAATTAATTTATAAAATAATATATATAAAAAATAACCCCTAGAATAAGGGGTTTTTATAAAAAATTTATATATTATTTAATTGATAACGTTAATATATGTTCTTTTTTTTAATCCTTTTGTTTTAAATTCGACTTTTCCTGTTATAGTAGCAAAAATTGTATGATCTTTTGCACAACCTACATTTTTTCCAGGATGAAATTTAGTTCCTCTTTGTTTAACAATAATACTTCCTGCAGAAATAAATTCACCTCCAAAACATTTTACACCTAATCTTTGAGCATTAGAGTCTCGTCCATTTCTAGTTGATCCGCCTGCTTTTTTATGCGCCATGTATTATATCTCCTTGAATATTATAAATGTCTAAAATTTTAACATCAGTAAAATATTGACGATGACCTTGTTGTTTTTTATAATGTTTACGGCGATTAAATTTAATAATTTTAATTTTTTTTAAACGACCATGATTTTGAATGTTAGCTTTTATTATTCCACCAGAAATAAAAGGTGTACCAACAATTGTAGAATCTTTTTCAGATATCATTAAAATTTTATTAAAGTTTATAGTCTTACCGATTGGACAGTTTAATTTTTCTAATCTAATCACTTGATTTTTAATGGCTTTGTATTGCTTTCCACCGCTTATAAAAACTGCATACATACAATACTCCAGTTATGTTACTTGTTTTTAAAAATTTTTATAAAAATTATGTTTATATAATTTTTATATCAGCTCCTAATTTATTAAGTTTATCAGGAAATGAATCATATCCTCTAAAAAGATGATAAGTATGATTAACTATTGTCACACCTATAGCAATACAACTAGCTAAGATTAATGTAGCTGATCCTCTTAAATCACTACACAAAATATTCGAAGCTATTAATTTTGGTATTCCATAACATGTCATAGTGTTATTTTTAATCTTTAATTTTGCACCCATTTTAATTAATTGAGAAGCATAAATAAATCGATTTTCAAAAATGTTTTCCGTTATTACACCGACTCCTTGAGAAATTGTGTTTAATAATGCAAATTGAGATTGCATATCTGTTGGTAGTCCTGGATAAGGAGCAGTGTTAATATTTAAAGATTTTGGACGTTTTCCTCGCATATCTAATTCAATCCAATCTTTTCCTGTTGTGATTATAGCTCCAGATTTACTTAAATTCATTAATACAGTTTTTAAATGCTTAGGTTCAGTTTTCTGACAAATAATACAACCTTGTGAAATTGTTGCTGCTATTAAAAAGGTTCCTGTTTCAATTCTATCCGGAATAATTTTATGTTTTCCTCCAGTTAATTTTGATACACCTTTAATATATATTGTTTTTTTTCCTGCACCAACAATATTAGCACCTATAGAATTTAAAAATTTTGCAATATCTATAATTTCTGGTTCACGAGCTGCATTATCAATAATTGTTAAACCTTGAGCTAAAGTAGCAGCACTCATTATTGTGATAGTAGCACCAACACTAATTTTTTCCATAAAAATATATTTTCCCTGAAAACGTCCTTTTATATAAGCACTGATATAATCACCTTTTACATTAATAATCGCACCCAACTGAGTTAAACCAGATAAATGTAAATCTATTGGTCTATTACCTATTTTACATCCTCCAGGTAAATATATTTTAGCTCTTCCAAAACGTGATAAAAGAGGACCTAGTATCCAAATAGATGCTCTAATTTTATTAATTAAATAATATGGTGCATAAAAAATATTTATTGAACTGGCATCAATATGAATATTATTTCTTTTTTTAATTTTTGCTCCTAAGTGTATAAGTAATTTAAGTGCAATTTGAATATCAGTTAAATTAGGTACATTACTAATTTGAATTTTTTCTTTTGTTAATATAGTCATAAACAAAATAGGTAATGCTGCATTTTTAGATCCAGAAATAATTACATTACCATTTAAATTTTTGTTTCCTTTTATACATAACTTATTCATGTATTAATAGATCTCTATTTTATTTAAATATATTTTTAAATCATAAACATTATTTATTTTTTATGTTTTTCCCATTCTTCATTTGTATAAGTAAGAATAGATACTGCATGAATATGTTTTTCTGTGATCATCTCAATTAAAGGTTCATAAACGATTTGTTGTTTTTTCACGGAACTAAGTCCTATAAAAACATTTCCAATAGCAATTATTTTAATATGCTTGTTATCTCCTGTGACATATATTTCTTTTAAATTTAATTTTTTCATTAGTAGTAACTTGATGTTTTTATTATTCATTTTTATATACTTTTTATATTAATAATTTAATTGAATATTAATTTTTTATAGATTTTATTCGTTTTTAATTAAATTGATTTACAAATAAAACTAGATAATTTATGCGTTAAATAAATCGACTTGAAATATATAACTCTATTGTGAAAATTTTGATAAATTATTTTTTTTAATTTAAAATAGATATATATATTTTTAAATATATTTTAATTATTTATAAAATTTAATTAAATATCATTAATATAAATTTCATATTTGATAATATAATTTTAAAAACATTAAAATAAAATATACAGTATAAATTATAATTTTTTAAAAAATACAGTGTTATTATGTTTATAGCTTTTTACATTAATTATAATTTAACAGTTTTAAAAATTTTCAAAAGCATTTTATTAAATTTTGTTTTTAGAAGTTTTTTTTAAAGAAATATTCTATAAATAGAAAAGGAGTATTCATATTATGGTTCATTTAATCCCTATGACTGTGCGAGGTGCAGAAAAACTTCTTCAAGAACTTAAGATACTAAAAAGCATAAAACGTCCTCGTATTATTCAAGCAATAGTGGAAGCTAGAGAACATGGTGATTTAAAAGAAAATGCTGAATATCATTCAGCACGTGAAGAACAAAGTTTTTGTGAAGGTAGAATTAAAGAAATTGAATTAAAATTATCTAATTCTCAAATTATTGATGTAAAAAAAATATCTAATACTGGTCGAGTAATTTTTGGTTCTACTGTAAATATTTTAAATATAAACAACAATAAAACATTTACGTATAAAATTGTAGGTGATGATGAATCTGATTTTAAAAAAAATTTAATTTCTATTAATTCTCCCATTTCTAGAGGTCTTATTGGAAAAAAAATTAATGATACTGTTAATATATCTACACCAGGCGGTGATGTTAAATATAAAATTTTAAAAATTGATCATATATAGTTTTAAAAAAAATAAAAAGATTTATTGTTTTTGATTTTAATTTCATCAAAAACTATCTATTAAAAAATTAATATTTAAATAATAAAAATATGATTTCTAAAAAAAAAATAAAAAGTTCTAATTATTGGCTTCGAGAGCATTTCTCAGATCTATATGTCAAAGAAGCAAAAAAAAATAATATACGTTCACGTGCTTGGTTTAAATTAGAACAATTAGATAAACAAAATAAGTTATTTCAAATAGGTATGAATATTATTGATTTAGGTGCCGCTCCTGGTAGTTGGTCTCAATATGCTGTTAATAAAATAGGAAAAACAGGATATATTATAGCATGTGATATATTACCTATTAAACCAATAATAGGTGTTAATATTTTTCAAGGAGACTTTCGTAATCAAGAAATGTTAAATAAGATGTTATCTTTATTGAAAAATATAACATTTCATTTAGTGATGTCAGACATGGCACCTAATATAACAGGTAACTTTTCTATTGATATGCCACGCATTATTGAATTGTCTAAATTAGCATTAAAAATATCAAATTATGTTTTATCTAAAAATGGCACTTTTTTATTAAAATCTTTTCAAGGAGAAGGTTTTAATGAATTATATCAAGAGATTAAAACATATTTTAAAAAAGTTAAAATTTGCAAACCTAAAACTTCTCGAACAAGATCTCGAGAAATCTTCATTATAGCAACCAGATAAAAAATAGTAGATATCTGTGTTCTTTTTTAAATATATAGATTCAATGAGAGGTTGTTCCTTTGAGTGACATGGTTAAAAACCTGATCTTCTGGTTAGTTATTACAATTGTATTAATGTCTGTTTTTCAGAATTTTAATACTAATGATGTTAACAATAATCATAAAGTTGATTATTCAACTTTTTTATCAGAAGTTAATCAAGATCAGGTGCGTGAAGCGTATATTAATGGACGCATGATTAGTGTTACTAAAAAAGATAGTAGTAAATATATTACTTATATCCCTATTAATGATCCTAAACTTTTAGATAATCTTTTAATAAAAAAAGTTAAAATTATTGGAGCAGTTCCTGAAGAACCTAGTCTTCTTGTTTCAATTTTTATTTCTTGGTTTCCGATGTTATTATTAATTGGAGTCTGGATTTTTTTTATGCGTCAAATGCAAATTGGCGGTGGAAAAGGTGCAATGTCATTTGGAAAAAGCAAAGCACGTATGCTGTCAGAAAATCAAATTCATACTACTTTTTCAGATGTTGCTGGCTGTGATGAAGCAAAAGAAGAAGTGAGTGAACTAGTTGAATATCTTAAAGAACCTAGTCGTTTTCAAAAGTTAGGAGGGAAAATTCCAAAAGGTGTATTAATGGTTGGTCCACCTGGAACTGGTAAAACATTACTTGCAAAAGCAATAGCTGGTGAGGCTAAAGTTCCTTTCTTTACTATTTCTGGTTCTGATTTTGTTGAAATGTTTGTCGGAGTTGGAGCTTCTAGAGTTAGAGATATGTTTGAACATGCGCGAAAATCTGCACCATGTATAATTTTTATTGATGAAATTGATGCAGTAGGTCGTCAGAGAGGAGCTGGATTAGGTGGTGGACATGATGAAAGAGAGCAAACATTAAATCAAATGTTAGTTGAAATGGATGGTTTTGATGGTAATGAAGGTATTATTTTAATAGCTGCTACTAATCGACCTGATGTGTTAGATCCAGCTCTTTTACGTCCCGGTCGTTTTGATCGTCAAGTTATTGTTCCCCTACCAGATATTCGTGGAAGAAAACAAATTTTAAAAGTTCATATGCGTAAAGTTCCTTTGTCTAAAGATGTAGATCCAATGATTATTGCACGGGGTACACCAGGTTTTTCAGGTGCTGATTTAGCTAATTTAGTTAATGAAGCAGCTCTTTTTGCTGCTAGACTTGATCATCGCGTAGTATCTATGTTGGAATTTGAAAGAGCAAAAGATAAAATGATGATGGGTTCTGAGCGTAGATCTATGGTTATGAGTGATTTTCAAAAAGAATCAACTGCATATCACGAAGCTGGTCATGTGATTATTGGAAGATTAGTACCTGATCATGATCCTGCGCACAAAGTTACTATTATTCCAAGAGGTCGAGCATTAGGTGTGACGTTTTTTTTACCAGAGTCAGATACATTTAGTATTAGCCGTCAAAAGTTAGAGAGTCAAATATCGACATTATATGGTGGTCGTTTAGCTGAAGAAATTATTTATGGTACTAAAAACGTTTCTACTGGCGCATATAATGATATTAAAATCGCTACTAGTTTAGCGAGAAATATGGTAACTCAATGGGGTTTTTCAGAAAAATTAGGACCTTTATTATATTCTGAAGAAGAAGGAGAAGTATTTTTAGGTCGTTCTGTAGCCAAAGCAAAACATATGTCAGATGAAACGGCTAGAATTATCGATGAAGAAGTAAAATTATTAATTGAAATTAATTATAAAAGGGCACGGAATATTTTAAATGATAATATTGATATATTACATTCAATGAAAGAAGCGTTAATCAAATATGAAACAATTGATGCTCTACAAATCGATGATTTAATGGAGAGAAGAGAAGTACGTAAGCCAATAGGTTGGATTGAGACAGAAATTAATAAATAGTTTTTTAATTCAGTAATATAAATATTTTAAAAATATTTATTTTTTAATGTTTGATATTCTTTTTGACATGTCTTGAAATAAGATGAAGGCATAAAATTATTATCACTTCATCTTATTTTTTAAAAAATTCTTGAAAAATAATTTTTAAAAATAGTACAGGAATCTATTATCATGACTTTTTTACAATATTTCAAAACAGATGGAATTCGTGGAAAAGTAGGAGATAATCCAATGACGTTAAATTTTTTATTAAATTTAGGATGGTCAATTGGAACAGTATTAGGTAAAAATAAAAGTAAAAAAATTATTATCGGTAGAGATACTCGTATTTCTGGAAATATGTTACAGTCTATTTTAGAATTTGGGATTTTATCGACAGGTGTATCTACTTTATTAGTTGACTGCATGCCTACTTCAGCAATTGCATATTTTACAAAATTTTTTAATGCTTCTGCTGGTATTGTAATTTCTGCTTCTCATAATCTTTTTTATGATAATGGCATAAAAATTTTTTATAAAAATGGTATTAAATTAACTAAAAAAATTGAATGTAATATTGAAAATCATATTAAAAATAATTTTTTTTACTCTAATGTAAGTAATTTCGGTTGTTCTAAAAATATGATAGATCCTGAAAATAAATATATAAATTTTTGTAAAAATACTTTTCCTAAAAATTTAAATTTATCATATTTTACTATTGTTATTGATTGCGCTAATGGTTCAACATATAATGTAGCCCCAAAAATTTTTCAGGATTTAGGTGCAAAAGTTATAGTAATGTCTAATACTCCTAATGGAGTCAATATAAATGAAAATTCTGGATCAACTAATATTATAAAATTAAAAAAAATGGTTGTATTAAAACAAGCTGATATTGGATTAGCATTTGATGGAGATGGTGATCGTATTATAATGGTAGATCATTTAGGTAATCAAGTAGATGGAGATCAAATAATTTATATTCTTGCAAAAGAATATTTGAAAAATAAGAAATTAGAAGGTGGAGTAGTAGGCACTCTAATGACTAATATAGGCGTGATTTTAGGTTTTAAAAAACTAGGAATTCCTTTTTATACAAGTCATATAGGAGATCGTAATGTATACAAAAAAATTAAAGAAAAAAAATGTATATTAGGAGGAGAACAATCAGGTCATATTATTTTATTAGATAAACATTCTACTGGAGATGGTATTATAGCTAGTTTACAAGTATTTGTAAGTATGATTAATAATAATATGTCTTTATATCATTTAGCAAATCAAATAAAATTATTTCCACAGATTATACTAAATATTTATTTAAAAAACCTAGAAAATATTAATAAAAATATAAAAATAAAAAAGATTCTTAATCAATATAAAAAATTTTTAGGAGAAAACAGTTGTGTATTAGTTCGTAAATCAGGAACAGAACCATGTATTAGGATTATGGTTCAAGGGGAAAATTATACAAAAGTTTATAAGTTTGCGCATTATATTGCAGATACTATCAAATTACTTTAATATTATTAAATTCATATTATAAGATTAGATTATATTATAAAATATCATATTTAATAAATTTTCTATAAAATGAAATATTTTTAATACGATTCCATTAAAAAAAATTGAATAGTATTTGAAAAATATAAAATATATTTAATTTTAAAAAAATAATTTTATATCAAAATAAATAATTTATATCTAATCTCTTAGATATTCATGTTATATAAAAATATTTTTATTAAAATATATAAGTTGTAAAAATATAACACAAAAAGATATTATAATAAGGAAATAATTTTTTATGTATTGGTTTTTTTTAGTATGTTTTATTTTTATTTCTATTTCTTTAATTTTTTTAATTTTATTACAGCCCGTACAAGAACTAAATAGTACAATTTATTCTAGTATAAAAAATAATGATACAGTTTTTAGATGTGTTAAACAAAATAGTTTTTTAATAAATATTATTAGAATACTTGCTTGTTTATTTTTAATAATAAGTATGATTTTATGTAATATTAACAATAGAATAATAGAGTCTAATTTTTTTTTAGAAGATGATGCTAAACAAACGACTATGAAAACAGATTCTATAGATAAAAAGATATTAAATTCTGACATACCATACTAATATTTTTTAAAGAAATAAATATACTAATTATGTTTTATGCCGAGATGGTGAAATTGGTAGACACGCTATCTTGAGGGGATAGTGCTGAATAAGCATATGGGTTCAAATCCCATTCTCGGTATTAAAATATATTATAAATATAATTTAATAAATTTAAATTAAATTATTTTGTTTTTAAAGATTTTAAAATTATTAATATATATTTAAAAAATAGGGTAATAGTACCTAAAACCCCGAATTTTCGGGGTTTTTATTAGAATATTTATTTTTATAAATAATATGCATTTTCATTAATATTTAAATATTCATTAATTATTAATTATATAAAGTTTTAATTCATAAAACTTAATATATTAATTATCTGATTTTATAATTAAAATTTTTATCATTAATTGTATGTAAAATAATTGTTAATTATTCATTTTAAGAAGTTTTATTTTGAGGTTCTACAAGATGAATAAAGAAATCTTAGCTGTTGTTGAAGCTGTTTCTAATGAAAAATCTCTTCCCCGTGAAAAAATTTTTGAAGCTTTAGAAATTGCATTAGCAACAGCAACTAAAAAAAAATATGATCAAGAAATTGATGTTAGAGTAAGTATTAATCGTAAAACTGGAAGTTTTACTACTTTTCGACGTTGGATGGTAGTAGACGTAGTAACTCAACCAACTAGAGAGATTACTTTAGAAGCTGCATGTTTTGAAGGTGAAAAATTTTTATTAAATGATTATATAGAAGATCAAATTAAATCTGTAAATTTCGATAGAATAACAACACAAACTGCAAAACAAGTAATTGTACAAAAAGTACGTGAAGCCGAACGAGCTATGTTAGTTGAACAATTTCGAAAATATGTTGGTCAAATTATTACTGGGATCGTTAAAAAAAATAACCGAGATAACATAATGTTAGATTTAGGTAATAATGCTGAAGCATTAATTTTACGTGAAGGTATGTTACCTAGAGAAAATTTTCGTCCTGGCGATCGTGTTCGAGGTATTTTATATGGAGTATATCCAGAAGCTCGCGGTTCTCAATTATTTATAAGTCGTTCAAAAACAGAAATGTTAATTGAATTGTTTCGCATAGAAGTTCCTGAAATTGGAGAAGAAGTTATTGAAATAAAAGCAGCAGCACGTGATCCAGGTTCTCGTGCTAAAATTGCAGTAAAAACTAATGATAAACGAATTGATCCAGTAGGTGCTTGTGTAGGTATGAGAGGAGCGCGTGTACAAGCTGTTTCAAGTGAATTGTGTGGTGAACGCATTGATATTATTTTATGGGATGATAATCCTGCTCAATTTGTTATAAATGCTATGGCTCCAGCTGATGTTTTTTCTATCGTTGTTGACGAAGATAACCATACTATGGATATAGCTGTAGATTCTAATAATTTAGCGCAAGCTATTGGTCGTAATGGTCAAAATGTTCGATTAGCTTCTCAAATTAGTGGTTGGGAATTAAATGTTATGACAAAAGAAGATTTACATTCTAAACATCAAGAAGAAGCACATGCCGCATTTAGTATTTTTAAAAATAATTTAAATATTAATGAAAATATTATTAAGATTTTAGTAAAAGAAGGTTTTTCTTCTCTTGAAGAATTAGTTTATATACCTTTTGATGAATTATTAAAAATTAAAAGTTTAACTAAAGCAGAAGCAACTTTAGTACGTGAAACTGCAAAAAATAAATTACTATCAATAGAATTAAATCAAAAAAATGTTTTTAGAGAGAGAAAAGTAGAGGAAAATTTGTTAAAAATTGATGGTATGAATGATATTTTGGCCTCTCAATTAGCGAAAAAAAACATATTTACTTTAGAAGAGCTAGCTGATCAAGGGATAGATGATTTAAGTGATATAAAAAACTTAAATTCAGAACAAGCTGGCTTGTTAATTATGACTGCTCGTAATATTTGTTGGTTTGGTAGTAAAGTCTGATAAATAGGAAAATAGTATGCCAGATATAAGTTTAACAGTTTTGTCTGATGAAATTAAAATAGCAACTAATGAATTAATAGAAGCATTATCTAATATAGGTATAAAAAAAGATCATAATGATAATATTAGTGTATTTGAAAAAAATCTTTTATTAAAATATTTAGAGTCAAAAAAACAATATTCTTTAGACACTTTAATTTTGCAAAGAAAAACACGTAGTATATTAAATGTATCAACTATTGGAGGAAAAAATAAATCTGTACAAGTAGAGATTAGAAAAAAAAGAACTTATACAAAAAATAAAGATCGAAATATTTTTAAAAAAATAACAGAAAATAATAATATAGAAAATAAACACATTAATAATTTTGAAAATGTAGAATCAAAAAATAATAATATTATATTGCCTAATGTGCAAAAAAAAAATCAATGTAAAGTAATAAAACAAGATGACAAAAAGAAAAAATTAAAAAATAATATTGAATTAAACATTTTTGATATAAATAATAAAAAAAGAACTAAACATAAAAAAGAAAATTGGTCTTCTTACGAAGAAGAAAAAAAAGATTATCATCTAACAACATTTTTACATGCTCGTCAAGCTGAAGATGATAATGATAGAGCAGTGGAAATAGATAAAAGAAATCATAATCGAACTTTAAAAAATTATCGTAAAAAGAAAAATAACAAACAATTTTATCATGGAAAATTTCATAAAGAAGATGCTCGTATTAATCATCGTAATAAAAAAATTTTAAAACAAAAAAATAAACCTATTTTATTACAACAGGTTTTTCAAAAACCAGAATCTGTTGTTAATAGAGATGTAATTATTAGCAATACAATTTCTGTTTCAGATTTAGCTAATAAAATGGCTGTAAAAAGTTCTGAAGTAATAAAATATATGATGAATATAGGTATTTTAGGCACAATTAATCATATTCTTGATCAAGATACGGCTCAATTAATTGCAGAAGAAATGGGTCATAAGGTTATTATACGTCGAGAAAATGTATTAGAAGAACTCATAATGAAAGATCGTGATACAGGAAATAATATTTTTGTTATTAGAGCTCCAATAGTCACTATTATGGGACATGTCGATCATGGAAAAACTTCATTATTAGATTATATTCGTGTAACAAAAACTGCATTTTATGAAGCTGGAGGTATTACACAAAATATTGGTGCTTATCATGTAAAAACTGATTTAGGTGCGATTACTTTTTTAGATACTCCTGGACATTCAGCATTTACTGCTATGAGAGCTCGTGGCGTGCAGTTAACTGATATTGTTGTGTTAGTTGTAGCAGCAGATGATGGAGTAATGCCGCAAACAATTGAAGCAATTCAGCACGCAAAAGAGGCTAATGTTCCTGTCATAGTTGCTATTAATAAAATTGATAAAATTGATACTGATATTAAAAAAATAAAAAATGATTTAATGAAGTACAACATTCTTTCAGAAGAATGGGGAGGTGAAAATATATTTGTATCTATTTCTGCAAAAACAGGAACGGGTATTAACAAATTATTAAGTTCTATTTTACTTCAAGCAGAGATGTTAGAACTTAAAGCAGTATCTACTGGAATGGCAGAAGGAATTGTTATAGAGTCTTTTCTTGATAAAGGAAGAGGACCTATAGCTACTGTTTTAGTAAAAAAAGGAAATTTAAATAAAGGAGATATAATATTATGTGGTTTTGAATATGGTCGCGTTAAAGCGTTATATAATCAAAACGGTCATGAAGTAAATAGTGTAGGGCCTTCTATTCCTGTAGAAATTTTGGGATTATCTAAAGTGCCTTTTTCAGGAGATATTATTACTGTAGTACGTGATGAAAAAAAAGCAAAAGAAGTAGCTTTATATCGTAAAGCAAAATCTCGTGAGATCAAATTATTAAATCAAAATAGAATTAATTTAGATAATATGTTTGATAGTATAAATAAAAATAATATTTCTGAATTAAAAATCATTCTTAAATCGGATATACAAGGTTCTTTAGAAGCTATTTCTGGGGCGTTACTAAAATTATCTACTAGTGACGTAAAAATTAATATTGTAAGTTTAGGTATTGGAGGAATTACAGAAACAGATGCTTCTTTAGCTTTAGCATCAAATGCTATTATTTTAGGATTTAATGTTCGTGCAGACGCTGCTGCTAAAAAAATAATTCATACAGAAAATTTAGATTTAAGATATTATTCAGTAATTTATGATTTACTAAATGAAGTAAAAGCTGCGATGATTGGTTTATTATCACCTGAATATAAAGAAAACATTATTGGTTTAGCTGAAATTAGAAATATATTTAAATCTCCTAAATTTGGTTTAATAGCTGGTTGTATGGTTATAGAAGGTATTATTAAACGTAGTAATCCTATTCATATTTTAAGAAATAATATAGTTATATATGAGGGTGAATTAGAATCTTTAAGACGTTTTAAGGAAGATGTAAATGAAATACGTAATGGATTAGAATGTGGAATTGGGATAAAAAATTATCATGATATATGTATTGGAGATATTATAGAAGTGTTTGAAGTAAAAGAAATTAAAAGAACATTATAAATTATTATTTATATTTTATTTGGTTAGATAATTATGGAAAAGCCGTTTAATAGGTCTATGCGTATTGCTCAAGAATTGCAGAAAAATATATCGCATATTATTCAAGTTTCACTTAAAGATCCTCGTATTATAACTATGATTACAGTATCTTCAGTCAAAGTTTCTAAAGATTTATCTCATGCTCAAGTATTTTTAAGTTTATTTGATACTAATAAGTCAATTAACATTAAAAAAATATTAATTATATTAAATAAATCTGTTGGTTATATTAGAAAATTATTATGTCAAAAAATGAAATTACGAATCATGCCTAATATTATTTTTTATTATGACGATACTTTATTAAAAGGAAATAACATCTCATTACTTTTAAAAAAAGTAATAAAAAAATAATAAGTATATATGTAATGTTTCATAAAAAAGGTAAAATAGATGTTTTTTTATAAAAAACGCAATGTACATGGGCTTTTATTATTAGATAAACCTAAAGGTATATCTTCAAATAATGCTTTACAAAAAGTCAAAATTATTTTTAATGCAAAAAAAGCAGGTTATGTTGGAACTTTAGATCCTTTAGCTACAGGAATGTTGCCTATTTGTTTTGGAGAATCTACAAAATTTTCGCATTATTTAATGCAATCTAATAAAAGATATCATGTTATTGCTAAATTAGGTGAAAAAACGTCTACTTTTGATTCTGATGGTGTTGTTATACAAAAACGCCCTATTTTATTTGATTCTTTAAAACTTATATCATCAATTAATGAGTTTATTGGTACTATTAATCAAATGCCTTCAATGTATTCAGCAATTAAATATAAAGGTTTGCCTTTATATAAATATGCCCGTAAGGGATTAAATGTTCAAAGAAAAACAAGAAAAATTATAATACATGATATATATTCTGTTCATCAAGAAAAAAATTTAATTGAATTTAAAATATTATGTTCAAAAGGAACATATATTCGCACACTCATTGATGATTTAGGAGAAAAATTAGGTTGTGGTGCTCATGTGATTTTTTTAAGACGATTACAAGTAGCTTCATATTGTAATAATCAATTAATTACATTGCCTAGTTTATATACATTAAAAAATGAAAATAATATAAATAATATTGATTTTTTTAAAAAAATAGATAGTTTATTAATGCCTGTAGATAGTCCAATATCTTTTTTACCTAGAATATGCTTATCTACTCAAAAATCTTATAATTTCGCTTTAGGTCAAACAGTCAAATTGAATTTTAATATAAAAGATGGTTTAGTACGCGTAATAGAGGAAAGAAAAAAATTTATTGGTTTAGGAGAAATTAAACAGGGTAAGTTATTAATTCCATATCGCTTAATTTCTACACATGCTGCTAATTAAGTTATTCACTATTAAATTTAAGATTAGCATGATATTATTTTAAAATTATTAAAAAAGTTAATATAAATTTAATATAGTTTTAAATATATTATATGGAGTGTTATTACATGTTTTTATCTAGCATTAATAAACAAAACATTATTTTAAAATATGGGAAATCAAAAAAAGATAGTGGAATAACAGAAGTACAAGTGGCATTATTAACGAAACAAATCAATCATCTTCAAATGCATTTTTCTGAACATAAAAAAGATCATTGCAGTCGAAGAGGTCTTTTGAATATGGTTTCAAAACGTCGTAAATTATTAGATTATTTAAAGAAAAAAAATATAGATCGCTATACTATTTTAATTGAAAATTTAAATTTAAGACGATAGATAATTATTTTAGAAAAAAATAAAATTTTATATTAATACAAGTATATTTTATAAAGGGCTTTATTAGCCCTTTTTTACAATTTAATTTAAAATATTTGAGTAAAATATTTTTTATTAAAATGTATTTCATGTTAAGGATATTATTTTGTTAAATCCAATTATACGTAAATTTCAATATGGCCAACATACTATTACGTTAGAAACAGGTGTAATGGCTCGACAAGCTACCGCTGCAGTTATGGCTAGTATGGATGATACAGCAGTTTTTGTCACTGTTGTTGGGCAAAAAAAAATATATTCAGGACAAAAATTTTTTCCATTAACTGTAAATTATCAAGAACGTACATATGCTGCAGGTCGTATACCTGGTGGTTTTTTTAGAAGAGAAGGACGTCCAAGTGAAAATGAAATTTTAATTGCTCGATTAATAGATCGTCCTATTCGTCCATTGTTTCCAAAAAATTTTTTAAATGAAGTTCAAATAATAGTTACAGTAGTATCAGTTAACCCACAAATCAATCCTGATATTATTTCAATTATAGGTGCATCTGCAGCACTCAGTTTATCAGGAATTCCATTTTATGGGCCTATCGGTGCTGCTAGAGTAGGTTTAATTAATAATCAATATATTTTAAATCCCATTAGTGATGACATAAAAAATAGTTCTTTAGATTTAGTAATTTCAGGAACACAAAATGCAATTCTTATGGTAGAAGCTGAATCTAAAATACTTAGTGAAGAACAAATGCTTGGAGCTATTATTTTTGGTCATCAACAACAACAAGTAGTTATTAATAATATTCGTTCTTTTTCTAATGAAGCTAGTAAATTACCTTGGGTAATGTCATATCCAGAAATCAATAAAATATTAGAATCAAAAATAACTAGTTTGTCACAACAAAATATAAGTAATGCTTATTTAATTTTTAATAAACAAGAAAGATTTGAAAAATTAAATAATATTAAAGAAGAAGTCATTAAAGTGTGTTTAGAAGATGATTTAAATGTTGATATATTAGTTATAGAAGATATATTACAAAATATCGAAAAAAAAATCGTTCGAAAACGTATATTAAATCATCAAATACGTATTGATGGACGTGAAAAAGATATGATTCGCGCTTTAGATATTCGTACTGGTATTTTACCTCGTACACATGGTTCGGCTTTATTTACTAGAGGTGAAACTCAATCTTTAGTCGCTGTGACATTAGGTACATCTCGAGACGCTCAAAATTTAGATGAATTATTAGGAGATAGAATCGAAAATTTTTTATTTCATTATAATTTTCCGCCATATTCTGTTGGAGAAATAGGAATAGTCGGATCACCTAAAAGACGAGAAATTGGACATGGTCGTCTTGCTAAAAGAAGTCTTTTAGCTGTTATGCCTACATTAAATGATTTTCCTTATACTATTAGAGTAGTATCTGAAATTACTGAATCTAATGGTTCTTCTTCAATGGCATCTGTTTGCGGTGCTTCTCTAGCTTTAATGGATGCTGGCGTTCCAATTAAATCTGCTGTCGCTGGAATAGCAATGGGATTAATAAAAGAAGGTAAAAAATATGTTTTACTTTCAGATATTTTAGGTGATGAAGATCATTTAGGTGATATGGATTTTAAAGTCGCAGGTACAAAAGAAGGCATTACATCTTTACAAATGGATATGAAAATAGAAGGTATAACTCATGAAATTATACATACAGCTTTAAATGAAGCACGATCAGCTAGATTGCATATTTTAAATGTAATGAATCAAGCATTAAGTAAATCAAGAAGTGAGATATCTGAATTTGCACCTCGTATCCATACCATTAAAATTAATCCTGAAAAAATTAAAGATGTAATAGGAAAAGGAGGTTCTGTTATTCGTATGTTAACTGAAGAAACTGGAACGATTATTGAAATTGAAGATGATGGAACAGTGAAAATATCATCAAGTGTCAGAGAAAGAGCAAATAATGCTATTCGTAGAATTGAAGAAATTACAGCAGAAATTGAAGTAGGGCGTATTTATTCTGGAAAAGTAACTCGTATTGTTGATTTTGGTGCTTTTGTATCTATTGGTGTTGGTAAAGAAGGATTAGTACATATTTCACAGATTTCTAAAAAAAGAGTTGATAAAGTTTCTAATCATTTAAGACTTGATCAAGTTATATCTGTTAAAGTTTTAGAGATAGATCGTCAAGGTCGTTTAAGATTAAGTATTAAAGAGATAGACAATTCTATTTAATCTAATAAAATAATAAAAAATAATATTATTATATGTGTGATATATTAATTTAAATATTATTTATGTTTTTTTCAATAAAATATAGATTTATATCTATTCAGATAGTACCATATAAATAGAAATCGTATATAATTTAATGTATATTATTTTAATAATATTTTGTAAATGTTAATATATTAATTTCAATAAACTGCTAATGTTTTGTATATAGATATTATATATTTAAAATTATTATTAATAACAACTAATAAATATTATTATTGATAAATATAAACAAGTTCAATAATGTTATTTTTTAGATCATTTAATTTTTGCCGGTTCACACTTTTCAATGAGAATAAATCATTATTTTCATAATGAGCTATGTAGACTGGCTACTGTAACTTAAAAGGCATATCTACTGCATGACTCATATTGAAAGCACATTTTCTGTTCTTGGTTTAAATTCTTTTCTTATTCAATCTTTAAACGAAATGAAGTATGTTAAACCTTCTCCTATTCAAGCAGCATGTATTCCTTTGCTTTTAAATGGACATGATGTATTAGGAATGGCTCAAACAGGTAGTGGTAAAACTGCTGCTTTTGCATTACCTTTATTACATAATCTTAATATTAATTTAACAGCCCCTCAAATTTTAGTTTTAGCTCCTACTAGAGAATTAGCTGTTCAAGTAGCTGAAGCATTTTCAGATTTTTCTAAATATATGATTGGTATTAATGTATTACCTTTGTATGGTGGTCAAAGATATGATTTACAATTGCGTGCTTTACGACAAGGTCCTCAAATTGTAGTCGGTACTCCAGGTCGTTTGTTAGATCATTTAAAAAGAGGAACGCTTAATCTTTCCAACTTACATGGTTTAGTTTTAGATGAAGCAGATGAAATGTTGCGTATGGGATTTATAGAAGATGTAGAAACAATTATGACAAAAATTCCAAAAAAACATCAAACTGCATTATTTTCAGCTACTATGCCAGAAGCTATACGTCGTATTTCCAAAAGATTTATGAATAGTCCAAAAGAAATAAAAATACAATCAAATATTACTACGCGTCCAGACATAAAACAAAGTTACTGGATGGTATATGGTCGAAAAACTGATGCATTAATTCGTTTTTTAGAAGTAGAAGATTTTTCTGCAACAATAATTTTTGTGAAAACTAAAAATGCAACTTTAGAAGTTGCTGAAGCATTAGAAAAAAACGGATATAATAGTGCTGCGTTAAATGGAGATATGAATCAAGCATTAAGAGAACAAACTTTAGAAAGATTAAAAAATGGCAGATTAGATATTTTAATTGCTACTGATGTTGCTGCTCGTGGTTTAGATGTTGATCGTATTAGTTTCGTTATTAATTATGATATTCCAATGGATTCAGAATCGTATGTACATCGTATAGGTCGAACAGGTCGAGCAGGTCGAACAGGTCGAGCATTATTATTTGTTGAAAACCGAGAACGTCGTTTATTGCGTAATATAGAATATACTATTAAACAATCTATTCCAGAAGTACAATTACCTAATATAGATTTATTATGTAAAAGACGTCTTGAAAAGTTTTCAAAAAAAGTTCAACAACAATTAGAAAGTCGAGATTTAGACGAATATAGTGCTTTATTAGATAAATTGTATTCGATAGATGATTTAGATATTAAAACTTTAGCTGCAGCTTTATTAAAAATGGCACAAGGTGAACGTCCCTTAATTATTAAAAAAGATTTAATTAAACGTCCATCTCCTCGTGAGAGTTTTTTAAGAGATGATCGTCGACGTGAAGATAAAAGAAATAATAATCGATTACGTCGTGAACGTCGTGAATGTAAAGAAATAGAGCTATATCGTATAGAAGTAGGTCGTAATGATGGTGTTGAAGTACGTCATATAGTTGGAGCAATTGCTAACGAAGGAAATGTGCATAGTCGTAATATCGGAAATATTAAACTTTTTTCTTCTTATTCTACAATTGAATTGCCTAAAGGCTCCTCAAAAGATTTATTACAAAAATTTGCTCGTACTAGAATTTTGAATAAATTAATTCACATAAAATTATTACGAGATACTCGTGCTTATGAAAGTAAAACATCTAATCGTGTTATACTTAATCGAGATAAAAATAGTAATCGTTTTATTTCTGAAAAGAATACAAATAAAACTAACGCTTCTAAAAAAAATGAACTTAAATCATCTTTTAGTCGTCGTAGAAATATCTAGTACTTTATTTTTATGCCGCTTTGCGGCATATTAATTTTTAATTAATAATCAACTATGTTTTAAATGCCATTGCTTCAATTTCTATCTTTACATTTTTAGGTAACGCTTGAACTTCAACACAAGATCGAGCTGGAAAATTTGATGTATGATCTAAAAAAAATTTTTTATAAATTTCATTAATAATATTAATTTTTTTTAAAGTAGTTGTAAATATTGTTATTTTAACAATATCTTTAATTTCAAATTTTGCATGTATTAAAATTGATTTAATATTTTTTAATACAAGATAAGTTTGTTCTGCAATATTATCTGGTATATGATGAGATATAATATCAATAGGTATTTGCCCTGATAATATAATCATGTTATTAATTTGAATAGCTTGAGAATAAGGTCCAATAGGTTTGGGGGCTGTTTGTGTTTTTATTATTTTATTCATTTGAATTATCACTTTTTTTTAATAAGAATATTTATGAAAAGATTGTTTTTTTACATACCTTTTTATAATACCTATATTTTTTATATATATATATATTGATTAAAATAATTAGTAATACGTATAAATTTTTATAGATTATTTAAATTTTTTATTAGATTTTTTTTTTATTACTTTTAAATAATATTTTTGAATTTATATTAATATATTTTTATTTCAGTCTATCTAAATAACTATAATAGTTTGTTATCAATATAGATCAGTTTAAATTTATAACATCATTTTTTAAAATATTTAATTTATATAATTAATTATACTTTTATTATTTTATCTTGAACTGTATTTCATGATTGTTTTGAAAATAACATTTAAATATTTTTATATATAAATTTATTAAATAAATTATTCAAAAAGTATACTTTTTGAAGAAATAATTATATAAATATATTTCATAATATTTAAGTGTATAATTTGTTTAATTTTTATTGTTAAAATATCACATATTTTTAATTAAATAATGTTAAACTCATAATTAGAATTATTGTGTTTTTAAAGAGATATTATATTTTATATTGTTTTAATTGAAAAATATTAATATTTAAATGAAGATTTTAAGTAATCTTATAAATAAGTATAAGTTTAAGTTTAATTAATTGAAATATAATCAAAATAACTTTTATTTTATATCAATTATTAAACAATATTATGAATTATGTAAATATACATACAAAAAAAATATAAAATTTTTAATTGTAATTTATAAAACTATATTTTAAAAATTTATTTGTTTTAACAAACTAGATATGAGAATTGCTTTTATAGTATGTAATCGATTCTCAGCTTGTTCAAAAATAATTTTTTCATTTTTTTGAAATACATCATTAGTTATTTCTACTCCATTTTTAAATCCATATTTTTTAAACAAATCTTTCCCAATTTCAGTATTATCGTCATGTAAAGCAGGAAGACAATGTAATACTTTTACATTTGGATTATTAGTCATATCTAACATTGCAGAATTGACTTGATAATTATGTAATAATTGAATTTTTTGTTTCCAAGTTTCTTTAGATTCTCCCATTGAAACCCAAACATCAGTATATATAAAATCTACATTTTTTACTCCTTGTTGAATATTTTCAGTACATATTATATTTGATGTATGATCGCTTGTTTTTGCTTGATAAAATTTTAATAGTTTTTTTTCTGGCCAATATTTTTTAGGTGCAATGAAACGAAGATCGAAATTACATAATAAAGCAGCTTCTAACAAACTATTTCCTATGTTATTACGCGTGTCTCCAACATATGCACATTTTATTTCATGAAATTTTTTATTTGGAAATATTTCTTGTATAGTTAATAAATCTGCAAATAATTGTGTTGGATGAAATTTTTCAGTCAATCCATTCCAAACTGGAACTTTTGAATATTTTGCTAAAATTTCTATTGTTTTATGATTATGTCCTCTATATTGAATGCCGTCATATAAACGTCCAAGTATTTTTGCTGTATCTTCAATTGATTCTTTTTTTCCAATATGAGTACTACCTGGTCCAAGGTATGTAATATGTGCTCCTTGATCAAATGCAGCTAATTCAAAAGCACATCTTGTCCTAGTTGATTCTTTTTCAAAAATTAAAGCAATGTTCTTTTTTTTAAGTAATTGAATTTCTTCATTATTTTTTTTATTTTGTTTTAATTTTTTAGATAATTTAATTATATGTTCTAACTCTAATAAATTAAAATCTAATAGTCTTAAACAATTACGTTTATAAAGATTGTTCATAATTAAAAACTCATTGTTAATATGAAAATATATTTTTATAAATTCAAATTGAAGAAAAATTATTTTTATAGTATATAATATTTTATATTAAATTTAAATTATATAAATAAAATTTTAAAAAAAAATAAAACATTTTGATTGAATATTATATTAAAATATTAGCAGCATATAAAAATATATTCTTTTTTTTAGTAAGAAAAATTTTAATATTAATCGTGTTAAATTGAATAAACTATTTTAAAATAAGTGAAAATGCTATGAATTTTTTTGTAAAAAACTGTTTATTAGAGCAAGAAAATACTGATTGCATTATTTTAGCGATTTTTTCATCATGTGAATTTTCTGAATCTTTACATGATTTAAATAAATGCAGTGATAATTATATTTCATCTTTAGTTAAGTTAGGTGATATTCAAGGTAAAATAGGAGAAACACTTTTATTATACAATATACCTAATATTATTTCGAAAAGAATATTATTAGTAGGTTGTGGAAATAAAAATAAAATACATAAATCAGATTTCAAAAAAATTATAGAAAGCAGTACAAAAGTGTTAAAAAAGCTTGCTGTCAAAAATGTAATTTATTCTTTTTCAGAATTAATTATTGATGTTAATAATAACATATATTGGATTATTAGAGTTTTGTTGCTTTCTATAGAAAATAGTTTCTATAATATTCTTAAAATAAATAGCGTTAAAAAAAATAATTTAAATATAAATCATATTACTTTTAACGTACTGATAAAATATGATTTACATCATGCACAAGTATCTTTAAAACATTCATTAGCAATCAGTCATGGTATTCAATCAGCTAAAAATTTAAGCAATTTACCACCAAATATTTGTAATCCATTATATTTATCTTATGAAGTAAAAAAATTATACAAAAAATATAAAAAAAATATTACTATCGAAATTATTGATATGGAGCAAATGAAAAAATTAGGAATGCATGCATATTTAGCTGTTGGCAACGGAGCAAGGAATAAATCTTTTATGTCTATAATTAAATATTCTAGAAAAGATATTATTACAAAAAAAACCATTGTTTTAGTAGGAAAGGGGTTAACATTTGATTCTGGTGGGATATCTATAAAACCTTCTGCTAATATGCATTATATGAAATATGATATGTGTGGTGCTGCAGCTGTATATGGTATATTAATTATGGTAGCTGAATTAGAACTTCCTTTAACAATAATAGGTATTTTATCTGGTTGTGAAAATATGCCGGGAAGTCAAGCTTTTAGACCTGGAGATGTGTTAACTACTATGTCAGGTAAAACAGTAGAGATATTAAATACAGATGCAGAAGGACGTTTAGTTTTATGTGATTCATTAACATATGTAGAACGTTTTGCTCCTGACATAGTCATTGATATTGCTACATTAACTGGAGCTTGTGTTACAGCTTTAGGAGAATCAATTAGTGGTCTTTTTAGCAATAATCAAGATCTTGAAAAACAATTATATCTTGCTTCACAACAAACAAATGATCAAGTATGGTCTTTACCATTAGTTTCAGAATATCAAAAAAAATTAACTTCTAATATTGCAGATTTTTCTAATACTGGAACAAGTTCTGCTGGAGCCATAACTGCAGCTTGTTTTCTTTCGAATTTCACAAAAAAATATAAATGGGCACATTTAGACATTGCTGGTACTGCATGGACGTCTAATAAAAAATCAGGCGCAACTGGACGTCCTGTAGAACTATTATGTCAATTTTTATTGAATCAACTAAATAATTATGATGAATAAATATTAAAAACCAATAAATAATTATTTGTTAAATATAAAAATCTTTTTATTGATATCTGGCAATATCGCCTTCTTTTTTATTAAAAAATAATAGTACAAAATTATGGAAAAAAATTATAATCCTAAATATCTTGAAGAATCTTTGTATAATTTTTGGGAAAAAAATGGATTTTTTAAACCTGATTATACAAAAAAAACAACATTTTGCATCATGATGCCTCCTCCTAATATTACAGGTAGTCTACATATGGGTCATGCATTTCAACAGACTATTATGGATGTTTTAATTCGTTATCATAGAATGCAAGGAAAAAACACATTTTGGCAAGTTGGAACAGATCATGCAGGTATCGCAACGCAAATATTAGTTGAACGTCAAATATTTTTAGACGAACAAAAAACTAAAAAAGATTATAGTAGACATGAATTTATAAAAAAAATTTGGATATGGAAAAAAAAATCTAGCGATATTATAAAAAAACAAATGAGACGTTTAGGTATATCAGTTGATTGGGAGCATGAAAAATTTACTTTAGATCCTGAAATATCTATTGCTGTAAGAGAAGCTTTTATTATATTTTATAAAAATAACTTTATTTATCAAAAAAAAAGATTAGTACATTGGGATACAAAATTAGAAACTGTAGTTTCAGATTTAGAAGTTGATCATCGTATAGTTAAAGGAAAAAAATGGTTTATTCGTTACCCAATTATTCAAAATGATTTTCTTATAAGAAATAAAATGAAATATTTAGTAGTTTCCACTACTAGACCTGAAACTTTATTAGGCGATACAGCTATTGCTATTAATCCTAAAGATCCGAATTATAGTTTTCTTATTGGAAAATTTGTGTTATCTCCTTTGGTAAATAGAGTAATTCCTATTATTGGAGATCAATATGCTAATTTAGAAAAAGGTACTGGTTGCGTTAAAATTACTCCTGCGCATGATTTCAATGATTATACAGTAGGTGTAAATCATAAATTACCCATGATTAATATTTTTACACTTGATGGTCGTATTAAGTCTAGTTCTGAAGTTTATAATCATAAAGGTGAAATATCTGATCAATATAGCGCATATATTCCATATCAATTTCAACAGTTAGATATTTTATCAGCACGAATAAAAGTTGTTGAAGAATTAGAAAAATTAAAATTAATTGAACATGTTGAAGGATCTGATATTGTTGTCCCTTATAGTGATAGAAGCGATTCTATTATCGAACCTATTCTTACAAATCAATGGTATTTAAAAACATCAAAATTAGCTCAAGAAGCTATTCATGCTGTAAAAAATAAAAAAATTAAGTTTATACCAGAACAATATGAAAGAATGTATTTATCTTGGATGAATAATATTGAAGATTGGTGTATTTCTCGTCAATTATGGTGGGGACACCGTATTCCAGTCTGGTATGATGATCAAAAAAATATATATGTTGGACAAAATGAAAAAGAAATACGTCAAAAATATAATATTTCAGAAAATATATTATTAGAGCAAGATACTGATGTATTAGATACATGGTTTTCTTCGGGTTTATGGACTTTTTCTACATTAGGATGGCCTAAAAAAACTAAGTTTTTAAAAATTTTTCATCCTACTAACATTATAGTAAGTGGATTTGATATCATTTTTTTTTGGATAGCTAGAATGATTATGTTAACAATGTATTTGATTAAAGATAAACATAATCATCCAGAAGTACCTTTTAAAAATATTTATATAACAGGATTAATTCGAGATGAATATGGAAAAAAAATGTCGAAATCAAAAGGAAATGTTATTGACCCATTAGACATGATAGATGGAATTTCTTTAAATAACTTAATTAAAAAAAGAATAAAAAATTTATTAAATCCAAAATTATCTAATAAAATTATTCAATGCACTTTAAAACAATTTCCAGAAGGTATTACATCTACTGGAACAGATGCATTACGTTTTACATTTTTAGCGTTAGCTTCTAGTACACGTGATATAAAATGGGACATGAATCGATTAAAAGGATATCGTAATTTTTGTAATAAACTGTGGCATGCTAGTAGATTTGTTATAAATAATACACAAAATCATCAGTTTATAAAATTTAATATGAATGATGATATGATTTTAGTAAATAAATGGATTTTAATAAAATTGAATCATACAATAAAATTATATCGTCAATCATTAGATACTTATCGATTTGATATTGCATCTAATATTTTATATGATTTTATTTGGAATATTTTTTGTGATTGGTATTTAGAATTTGTAAAAGTAATTATTAAAATAAGCGTACCTGAAGAAATTAATTCTACTAAAAATATTTTAATATATGTTCTAGAATCTATTTTAAAACTCTCACATCCTGTGATGCCTTTTATAACAGAAATTATTTGGCAACGTATTAAATTGATAAAAAATATTACAAAAAAAACAATTATGTTAGAACCTTTTCCAGAATATCATCAAAATTTATTTGATAAAAAAATATTAACAAATATGAACTGGATAAAAAAGATTGTTATTTTTTTAAGAAATATCAGAGTTAAAATGAATATTCGTTCTAATAAATTATTACCATTATTTATATATAATATAAATAATGAAAAAGAAAAAATTATTAAAGAAAATATATTACTTATAAAAAGTATATCTTTTTTAGATAGTATTACTATTATTTTTGAAACATATAATAAAGATTTATGTATTAAAGAAATTATAGATGGAGTAGAAATTTTTATTCCAATTATAAAAATAATCGACAAAGAAAAAGAATTAGAACGTTTAAAAAAAGAAAAAAATAAAATTAAAATCAATATATCTAAAATTCAAAATATAGTTTTTAATAAAAATTTTTTAAAATTTGCTCCAATAAATATAGTTAATCAAGAAAAAAATAAATTATTAGAATTAAATGACACATTAAAAAAAATATCTAATCAAATAAAAGTTTTACAAAATTAATTTGTATAAAATAATTTTATGTCTTATTTTATTACATTAACTAAAGGTATTGTATATGTCTATTCTACATAATCTTACTTCTAGAAATGAACTAAAAAAACGTATCTTATCTAACAATGATGAACGTTTAACATTATCTTTTTATAAATATTTTATCATTCATGATGTTAAAAAATATAGAGATATAATTTATCAATATTTTAATCAATATAATATTTTAGGACGTGTTTATATTGCTCAAGAAGGAATTAATGCGCAAATAAGTATTCCAAAACAATATTATTCATTATTAATAAAATTTTTAACTCAATTAGATACTCAATTAAAAAATTTACGTATTAATAAAGCATTAAATAATAATACTTCTTTCTGGGTTCTATCTGTTAAAATTAGACATAAAATTGTACAAGATGGTATTACGCAAGATTTTTTTAATCCTGATCATGTTGGTATTTATATTAAATCTAAAACTGTAAATTTAATGTTAAATGACAAAAATACGATCTTTGTTGATATGAGAAATTCTTATGAATATGCTATTGGTCATTTTGAAAATGCAATAGAAATTAAAAGCTCAACTTTTCGTGAACAGTTAAAAACTGTAATAAAGGTAATGAGTTATGCCAAAAATAAGAACATTGTTATGTATTGTACTGGTGGTATTCGTTGTGAAAAGGCAACTGCTTGGATGCTTTTTAATGGTTTTAAAAATATATATCACATAGATGGAGGAATTCTTGGTTATGTACATGATGCTAAAAAAAAAGGATTACCAATTTTATTCAAGGGAAGTAATTTTGTTTTTGATTATCGCATGAGTGAAAAAATTTCAAATGAAATAATATCTTTTTGTCAACAATGTAATCAACCTGCTGATACTTATGTGAACTGTCAATATAATTTATGTCATCTTCTTTTTATTCAATGTTATCAATGCATGATATATTTTCAAAAATGTTGTTCTACATTATGTATGAAAAATTATGCATTACAAAAATAATATTTTTGATGCTTTTTAAAAATAAAAATAATTTTTATATGATGATTTTAATATCATGTAATATTTTTTTGATGTATTTTTTTTTCTAATTTTTCCCAATACATCATATTGTGTGTTAGTTTTTTTTCTTCTTTAGATAATGTGTGAAGTATTGGTAATTTTTCTTCTAATTTTTTTTTAAAAAAATTTGGTTCATTAATTAATTTTTGTAAATTTTTAATTATTTCTTCTATTTTTTCTATTTTATGTAATGTTTGATTTAATTCCTTGATTAAAGTATTTGATATTTTTGTTTTTATATTTTTTGAAGAAACATGGCATATTTTTTGTTTGATTATTAAATTATTATTTGTTTTTTTAAAAGATTTGTAATTTCCTAAATGAGTTTCAATATGTCCATTTTTTTTAAATAACCAACATTTATTAACTGTATTATTAATAAAAGTTTCGTCATGACTAACAATTAAAACAGTACCTGTATAGTTTATAATAATTTTTTCTATTAATTGCAAAGTATCTAAATCTAGATCATTTGTTGGTTCATCAAGAATTAAGACATTACTAGGTTGTAAAAATAATTGAGCTAGCAATAATCTATTACATTCTCCACCAGATAATGTTTTCACTAAAGATTTTAATTGATTAGGTTTAAAAAGAAAGTTTTTTAGATAACTTATTATATGTATTTCTTTACCATTTAAAGAAAAATACTCTTTACCATAAGATATATTTTCAATAATAGATTTATTTAGATTTAAAGCAGATCGGTTTTGATCAAAATATGATATTTTTAATTGATTACTTATGTAAATTTTTCCTGTTTTAGGTTGATTTATTCCTAATAAAATTTTAATTAATGTGCTTTTTCCACATCCATTATCACCGATTAATCCAATTTTATCTCCATACTGAACAATTGATGAAAAATTTTGGATAATAATTTTTTTATTAATTAAATATTTTATATTTTCTAATTTAAAAACAATTTTTCCTATGTATTTTTTAGATTCATTAATTGAAATACTATTCAATATTTCTATTTTTTTATAATCATGATCTTCTTGTCTTAAAATTTTTAAATTTTGCACTCTTCCTTCATTTCGTGTAGATCTTGCCTTAAGATTCTTTTTCATCCATTGTTCTTCTTTATTTAAATTTTTATCAAATAATTTTTTTTGTATTATTTCAATACGATTGCTTTCATTTTTTAGTTTGATAAAATTGTTATAATTTCCTGGCCAAGAAATTAATTTTCCGCGATCTAGATCTACAATACGAGTAGATATATTTTGAATAAAATTTCTATCATGTGATACAAATAAAATACTACCAGAAAATTTTTTTAAGAATTTTTCTAGCCATTGAATAGTTTTTATATCTAAATGATTAGTAGGTTCATCTAGTAAAAGTATATCAGGCTCTCCTATTAATGTACGTGCTAAAGTTGCTTTTCTTAATAAACCTCCAGATAAATCGGATAGTAAAGAATATTTATTTAATTTAATTAATTCAATAAATTTATTTATTTGTATTATATTTTTTATGTGGTGTTTTTCATTGTATGTTTTATTATTAAATCCTTCATAAATAAAATCATTTAAGGAGATATTTAGATTTATAGGATTATCTTGTTTTAAATAAGATATTTTTATATTTTTTTTATAAATAACATCACCAAGATCTAAATCTTGTTGTTTATTAATGACTTTTAATAAAGTTGATTTACCAGTTCCATTTTTTCCAATTAAACATACTCTTTCATTTTTTTTAAGAGATAATGTACTATTTTTCAGGATGTTTACATTATTAAATGTTAAATAAGCATTTTTCAAATGAATCAAAGACATAAATTGTTTAATCCTTTAAATTTATTGTATATGCTGTATTAGCCATGAATGATAATTATTAGAATATTTTAAATAATCTTTTGATTGTACTTGTTGAGTAATTTTTTTTGCATATAATTTGATCTTGTTCATAAAATTATAATCAAGTTCAAAATTTTTTGTAGAACTAGAAAAAATAATATAACCATGATAACGTAAAATTTTTTTTAAATTAATCATCAAATTAAAATAATCTTTTTTTACGTCAAATGATTGATTCATATTTTTAGAATTAGAAAAAGTTGGTGGATTAATAAATATTAAATCAAATGTTTTATGAGTCTTTTTTATCCATTTTAAACAATCAGATTTAATAAAAATATGTTGAGATCCAGTTAAATTATTAATAGCCATATTTTTCATAGACCATTTAATATAAGTATTAGAAATATCTATACTAGTGGTGCTTTTAGCATTACCTAATCCAGCATATACACTAGCAGTAGCAGTATATGAAAATAAATTAAGAAAATCTTTATCATAAGACATTTTACCTAATAATTTTCTTAAAATTCTTTTATCAGAAAATAATCCAGTATCTATATAATCTATTAAATTGACTAAAAATTTTGCATGATATTCTTGAATTAAAATAAAATTATTACTATTAGATAGCTTTTTATACTGTGTTTTATGTGTATTTTTTTTTCTAATTTTGAAAATTATATTATCTATTGAAACAGATAATATTTTTTTAGTATAGTAGATAGCATCACATAATCTTCTTAAAGTTTTATAACTATGTATTTCTTTTGGAGCTTGATATTCTTGAATTACTATCCAATTTTTATAAACATCTACTATGATATTATAATTTGGCAAATCAGCATTATATATACGAAAACATTCTATATTTTGAATATCAGCCCATTTTTTAAATTTTTTAAAATTTTTTTTTAATCTATTTTCGTATTCATTATTTATGATAACTTTATTTTTTAAATAAATAGTATAGTTATGTTGAATGCAATCTAATGAACCATTTTTAAAAAAATATTTTTTGTTAGGTTTCATTTGCAAGAAATTGAATAAAAATTTTGATGCGCTAAATATAGATAATTTCCAATTTTCAAAATAATTTTTAGATATGATACCCAATTGTATATATAAACTTACTAATTGGCTTTCAGTTTTATATCTATTTCCATATGGTGGATTAGTTAACAATATTCCTGATTCTATTTTTGTTTGATTTATGTTTTTAAAATTTTCTAGATTTTGTGTTTTAAACTCAATGATTTTTAATACGCCTGCATGTAATGCATTAATTTTAGCTTTTTTTATGATGTCTGTATTTGAATCATATCCTATAAAAAAATTTTTTAGACATGTTTGCATACCGATTTCAAATTTTTCTTTTGCTTCTTGTATAATTTGCGTCCATATTTTTTTATTATAATCTTTCCATGATTGAAACCCCCATTTTGATCTTTTGAGCCCTGGTGCTCTATTAGAAGCCATCATAGCTGCTTCAATTAATAAAGTTCCTGAACCACACATGGGGTCAATTATTGGTAAATTTTTATTCCATCCTGAATTAATAATTATTGCGCTAGCTAAATTTTCTTTAATTGGAGTTTGATTAAAAAATTTACGATATCCTCTTTTATGTAAAGATTCTCCACTTAAATCTAGCATTACATGTATTATATTATTATTTAATAATAATAATTTTATTCGAATATCTGGTTCAATTAAATTAATATTTAGACGAATACAATATTTTTTTCTAAATTGATCAATAATTGCATCTTTTGTAATTAATGCTCCAAACAAACTATTACGTATAATATTATTTGTTCCTTTAAAATTAATAGCAAAAGTGCTATTTTTATAAAAAATTTTATTCCAATCAATATCATATATTTTTAAATAAAGATCTTGGCTATTTTTTATATAAAAATTTGTAATACATAAAAAAATACGTGACGCAATACGACTCCACATTAAAGTTTTATATAACAAAAAATCATTTGCTTCATAATAAACTCCTCCATTTATAATAGTACTATTTTTAATTCCTAAACGTAATAATTCTTGTTTTAGTAATTGCTCAGTTCCAAAGTGAGTACTTGCAAACAAATAATTTATTTTCATTTTTATACTAGTTGTATTTAATTGAATTTAATTTTTTTAAAGATATATTATATCTGTTTATTTGATATAATAATTTATAGAGACATTTATTAAAATATAATAAAATTATGTCTTGATAACATCATAAAATATTTTATTTATTATTAATTATATATTGCACTAATTAAGTTTATAATATAATAGATAGTATTAACAAAAAAATTTTATCATAAATATAATTATATCATTGTTTTTTTAAAGAATTCACTTAATATTTGTATATCTTATAGATTGTATAAATATAATACTAATAAATAATTTTAATTAATATCAATGCAAAAAAATATTATAGAAATTTTATATATCATAAATCATTTTAAAATTTATATTAATTATTCAATTAACAATTCAATCAAATTTTTTTCTATGAATATATTTTTAGATAGATTAAAATGGTATTTTTAAAGATTGTAAAATGATTTTATATAATCTTGAATTTTTTTGTATTAAAAAATAATATGTTGATATTTTTTTTTGATTTGCTAGTTTAATATTATTTTGATTATTGTTAATATTATTAATATTTATGTTTTAAAGCATGAAATTTTGATATTATTAAACTTATTTTTTTATAATTAAATGTTTATATTAAACTTTTAAAATATTTTTTTAAAAATTTTAAATTAGGTATTAAAAAATGTAAAAAATATTTTTTGTTTAACGTTTAACAAAAAAAAATAAATAAAAAACTAATTTTATTTGAAAATGCACATTCATAATATTTTATTTTTATTTTAGTTCTAATAAAATTGTATGTTAGACAGTAATATATATATTTATTTTCTATGAGTACATTATTTTATAATAAATATTTAATAGTTTTATGTTTTTAAATACTGAAATATTATAAAAAATTAAATTTTTCAAATTATATTAAAAAAAAATAATAGTTTACGAGTTCAATAATAAAACATTATAATTCTTATTTAATATAGATTGAAATTCATAAAATCATAACAAAAATATTTTTAGATATTAATAGATTTTTTTATATTTGCAATTTTATGGTATATTTTTATATTAATATTTCAATAATATTAAATTTTATTAAAATATAAAACTGTGTAATATTTATTTTACAATAGCTGTTTTATATAAAACAGTATAATCAAATAAGAAAAAAACTATGAAACAATATCATAATCCAATAATAAAAACATTGCTTGATACTGATGCATATAAATTTCATATGCAACAAGCTATTTTTTATCATTATGATAATGTTCATGTAGTTTCTGAGTTTTTTTGTAGAGGAGAAAATAATTTAGGTTGTTATGCGAATATTTTATTAGAACAGATTAATATGATGCAATCTTTATCTTTAAGTCATGCAGAATATATGTATCTAATTTCTTTTCCATATTTTAAAAGAAAATATCTAAACTGGTTAAAAAATTTTCGTTATAATATTGCGCAAGTGAAAATTAAAAATCATCGAGGACAATTAAAGATTCGTATCAGTGGTTTATGGAAAGAAATAATATTATGGGAAGTACCTATTTTATCTTTAATTAGTGAAATATTTCATTATAATTTATCTCCAAATATTAATACTCAACTAGCTATTACACACTTAGATAATAAATTAAAAAAATTTTTTAATAATACGAATACATTAGATTTATCTCATTTAAAAATTGTTGATTTTGGCACAAGAAGACGGTTTTCTTATGATGTTCAATTATCTGTTATTGAAAGATTAAAAAAAATATGTCCTTTTTTTATTGGTTCCAGTAACTATCATATATCTCGTGTATTACAATTAAAACCTGTAGGAACACAAGCGCATGAATGGTTTCAAGCGCATCAACAAATTAGTACTAATTTGAAAAATAGTCAGATTTTAGCTTTAAAAATATGGCTACGTCAGTACAAAAATTATTTAAATATTGCTCTGACAGATTCAATTAATATGAATGCTTTTTTAAGTGATTTTAATTTCAGTTTAGCTTCTTCTTATCAAGGAATCAGACATGATTCTGGTGATCCATTTAAATGGTCTGAAAAAGCTATTAAACATTATAATAAATTAGGTATTAATCCTTTAACTAAAACGTTATTGTTTTCTGATAATTTAAATTTTGAAAAAATTATATTTTTATATAAAAATTTTTATAGAAAGATTAATATGATATTTGGTATTGGAACACAATTAACTTGCGATATTCCATATGTTAAGCCTTTAAATATTGTTATTAAATTAGTGAAATGCAATGGTAAACCTGTGGCTAAAATATCTGATAGTCCAGGTAAAACATATTGTGTAGATTCACATTTTTTAAATATTTTATGTAAAACATTTGATGTATCGTTAAATAAATAGATAAAATTACATGTTAAAATATCAATAATAATAATTCAATATATTTAGTAAGGTAATATAAATATCATTTATATTTCTATTTTACAATCTATATTGCTTCAATAAGTACTTGTTTTAATATAATTAAAATTTATTTTTTAGAAAATATAAAAAGTTTTTAATATTTTAAAAAAATTCTATAATCTATTTTCAAATAAGCAATAAGAAATGTAGGAAATATTATATGAATGTAGTATCAATATTAAATATATATAAAGATGATATTGTAGTAAATAGTTGTATTACTATACGCGGATGGGTCAAAAGTTGTAGAAGTTCAAAATTAGGTTTTTCTTTTATTTCTGTTTATGATGGTTCATGCGTTGAGTCAATACAAGTTATTGCTAAAAATATTTTATCTAATTATTATACAGATGTATTACGTTTGACTATTGGCTGTTCTGTTATAGTTACTGGAAAATTAATATTTTCTATTGGTATTAAACAAAAATATGAAATTGAATTAAAAAAAATTGAAGTATTAGGTTGGATTGAAAATCCAGATACTTATCCAGTTTCTGCTAAAAAACATAGTATGGAATATTTAAGGAAAGTAGCTCATTTAAGATCAAGAACAAATTTAATAGGTGTTGTATCTAGAATAAGAAATCATGTCATGCAATCATTACATCGTTTTTTTGATAAAAATAATTATTTTTGGGTACCTACACCTATTATAACTAGTTTAAATACTGAAGGTGCAGGTGATATGTTTCGTGTGTCAACATTAGATATGAAAAATATTCCTAAGAATGAAGATGGATCTGTTAATTTTAAAAAAGATTTTTTTGGGAAAGAATCTTTTTTAACTGTTTCAGGTCAATTAAATATTGAAACATATGCTTGTTCTTTATCAAAAGTTTATACTTTTGGTCCTATATTTCGAGCTGAAAATTCTAATACTGTACGTCATTTATCAGAATTTTGGATGCTAGAAGTAGAATCAGCTTTTTCTGACTTAAATGATATATTAGATTTTTCTGAATACATGTTAAAATATATTTGTAAATCTGTATTAAAACATTGTTTATCAGATATCAGTTTTCTTAAAAATTATACTGATACCCAAATCATTAATCGTTTAGAAAAATTATTATCATCTGATTATGTACGTATAGATTATATAGATGCTGTAAGTATTTTACAGGAATCTAAAGCACAATTTAACGAATCTGTTTTTTTAGGAATGGATTTATCTTCAGAACATGAACGTTTTATTGTAGAAAAATATTTTAAAAATCCTGTAATCATCAAAAATTATCCAAAAGAATTAAAAGCATTTTACATGAGATTAAATAATGATAATAAAACTGTTGCAGCAATGGATTTATTAGTTCCTAATATTGGCGAATTAATTGGTGGTTCACAACGTGAAGAACGTATTTCAATTTTAGATCAACGTTTATTAGAATTAGGCTTAAAACAAGAAGATTATTGGTGGTATCGTGATCTTCGTCGATATGGTACGGTGCCGCATTCTGGTTTTGGTATGGGTTTTGAACGATTACTCTCTTATATTACTGGAATTGTAAATATAAGAGATCTTATTCCATTCCCGAGAACTGTTAACAATGCTAATTTTTAATTATAATATTTTGATATTTTGTATAATATTTTTTTTAGTATTCCTATAAAGTATTTTATTTATATATAGTCTTGATATATACATATAAAATATATTACTTCAATAAGTAATTTTATTTTATATTGATAAATTAATATTGATTTAAATTATTTTTACTAAAAGGTAGTATAAAAAATTATGACAAATCGTAAATCTTTAGCAATTATCATACCAATTTTATTAGGAATGAGTAATGGAATTAATGCCGCAGAAATTTTTAATAAAAATGGTAATCAACTTAAATTGTACGGTAGTATTAATCCTAATTATAAATTATCTCATGGTTTTTTATCAAGCACAATTACATCTAATTCAGATGACACAAATGCTATTTTAGGTTTATCAGGGACAATAAATATCAATGATGAACTATTAAGCTATGGTACTCTTGAATATCAAACTCATTTTTCATATCCAGAAAAATTATTGAATGCACAACAGTCTAATACTGTTCGTTTAGGATATGCTGGTTTTAAATATGCTGATTGGGGTTCAATCGATTATGGGCGTAATTATGGAATTTTTAATGATGTTCAATTATTAACTAATCATATGCCATATATTAATCAAGATAGTTTCTTTAATCATCATGATCATTATATGATAGGTCGAAATAATGGTTTACTAACTTATAGAAATAATAATGTTTTTGGTTTAGTAGATGGAGTTAGTTTTGCAGTACAATATCAAGATGCAGCAAAAAATCAATCAAATAAGAAACAAAAAGGTGATATTTGGGGTGCATCTGTAAAATATGAGACTGATATTGGTTTTACTGCTGTTGGTTCTTTCTTTTCGTCTCCAAATTTATTTTTGAATAAAGATGATAAAAATAATAAGAGTGATAATATTGGAGCATATGGATTAGGCTTTAAATATAATGTAAATAATGTATATATTGCAGCTTTTTATGGTGAAGCACGTAATTTAATACCAGATAATGTTATTAATAATAACGAAGCAACTAATAATAACAATAATAATCAAGATAATACAAAGCCATATATTAATACAACACAAAATATTGAAGCTATTGCTGAATATGATTTTCATTCAGGTTTTTACTCTGCTTTAAGTTACTTAGATTCAAAGAAACAAACATCCATTTTTAAAGATGGAGCAAATAAAAATGATATAACATCATCAAAACAAATTAATATTTCTACACGTTACGAATTTAATAAAAATATTTCTACATATATGAATTATAAAATTAATTTATTAAAAAATGATAATGCTGACAAAAACCAAAACAATTTTACAGATAATACTATTGGTGCTGGAATAGTTTATCAGTTTTAATCTTATTTAAAAATATAATTATTTATAAAAAGTGTAAAATTTTATCTAGATATATTGGATGTTAAGAGTCAGAACTTTCTATTGAATATTATAAATAATCATATCTATTTTAAATTTTGCAAAAAATAATTATTTATGAAATTTAGTAGAAAGGACTGCTCTTATTAATATTAATAATAGTATTTATCATTTTATATATTTGCAATTATATATTAACAAATATATAAAACGTTAAATAATATATAATATTTAATTATTTATAATTAAATATAATAAATTTTTTTATAGCATTATTTTTTCCAATAAAATTTTTCTAATTGTGTAAACACTATTTCTCCTGTTTTAACCAAAACTAGTTCTATTTTTAATGAATAAGGATTTTTTTCTCCAAAAATATAGCTACGTAAATAATATGTTACATGATTATTACGAGATAATAACATAGCAACACTATTTTCTAAATTTTTATTTATATTAGATATACCTAATTTTTTTTTATCTTTTTCAATGCTTTTGTGTTCAAGAAAATTAATTATATTATTTGTTTTATTAAATTGTTCTTTTATTACATTTATTAAAATTGTATTATCTAAATCAATATTAGTATGATTTTCTGGAAAATCAATAAACCATAATGTATTTTGATAGTGCAATAAATTATTTAATTTTATGATATTTATCATAATTTTTTCTATAGCAGAATTAAAATCTACAATAATGAAATGTGTTTTTTCTTGAATTAAATTATTATTTAAATTTTTGTTAATATTACAACCATTTATAAAAAAATCATATAACAAATTAATAGCCAATATTTATTCACATTTTATCCTTAAATAATCATATATTGAAATTTTATTTTTTAAAATTAATATAAAAATTTTAGTTTTTCTCCTCCTAATAAATGCATATGAAGATAATTTATTTCTTGGCCTCCATTTTTATTACAATTAATAATGATTTTGTAGCCTTCTTTGCTAATATTTGTTTTTTTTGCAATTTTTACGGCAATATAAAACATATGTGCTAAAATATGTTTGTTTGTTTTATTAATTTCATTAGATGATGCAATAAAAACATTCGGTATAATTAATATGTGAATCAATGCTTTAGGTTTTATATCTTCAAATGCAGTTACTATATTATCTTCATAAATAATATTTGCTGATGTTTCTTTATTGATAATTTTTTTAAAAATTAAACCATCTTTCATAATTTAGTTTCCAAAATTATTATATTTTTTTTATATATTCATCTATTGCTGTTTTAATATTTTCAGATTTTGTACCAAATACAATTTGTATTCCTAATCCTGAAATAATTATTCCTGCAGCACCAATATTTTTTAAATCTGTTTGATTAACTTTTGATATTTCTAAAACTGTAATTCTTAATCGAGTAATACAAGCATCTAAATTCTGAATATTATTTTTTCCACCTAATGCTTTAACGATACATGGCGCAATTTCATTATTATTTTTTTCCAAAAACTCATATTTAATATTTTCTCGTCCTGGTGTATTTAAGTTAAAATTAATAATGATAAAATAAAATATACTGTAATATAATAATCCATATATAATGCCGACTATAGGAAATAGAAAAATATTGTGACTGTTTCCACTTAATATTATAAAATCTATAAAACCATGTGAAAAACTAGTGCCTGCACGCATGTCTAAAAAAATACATAATGGAAAAGATAATCCTGCTAGAAGAGCATGAATAACATATAGTATAGGTGCAACAATAATAAATGAAAATTCAATAGGTTCAGTAATTCCTGTTAAAAATGCAGTTAATGCTGCTGAAAGCATAACACTTCCTATTTTATTTTTATTTTCTTTTTTAGCTGTTTGCCATATTGCTAGAGCTGCTCCTGGAAGACCATACATTTTAAAGATAAAACCTCCTGATAAATTTCCAGCAGTTGAATCTCCAGCCATATATCTTGCAATATCTCCATGAAATACTTGTCCTATAGCATTAGTATATTCTCCAATTTGCATTTGAAACGGAACATTCCATATATGATGTAATCCAAATGGTACAAGCGTTCTTTCTACTAATCCATATAAAGTAAAAGCCAGCATAGGGTTTTGGTATGCTGCCCATTGTGAAAACTGTTTTATTCCATGACCAATTGGAGGCCAAATCATAGATAGTATTAAACCAATGAATATTGCAGACAATCCTGAAATAATAGGTACGAATCTTTTTCCACCAAAAAAACCTAAATATTCAGGTAATTGAATACGATAAAATTGATTAAACATATACGCTGAAATAGCTCCTGCAATAATTCCTCCTAATATACCAGTATCAGATAAGTGTTGACTTTTTATTATATCAATATTGATATGTAAAATAATTGGTTCAACTGTATTTAATGTTTGAACTAAAATTCCGTAAGAAACAACTGCTGCTAATGCTGCTACACCATCATTTTTAGTAAAACCAAGAGCTACACCAATTGCAAAAATTAACGGCATATTTGTAAAAACAGAACCTCCTGTTTGAGCCATAATTTCAGAAAGAATATCTGGAAATAAAATAAAATGAGCCGATCCTATTCCAAGTAATATTCCTGCAATAGGTAATACTGAAACAGGTAACATAAGTGATTTACCAACCTTTTGAAGGTTTGCAAATACGTTTTTAAACATATTTAAAAGACTCCTAAATATATATATATCAAATTTTTCATAAACTATATATTATTTTAATTTAAAGAGATTAAAAAAATTATTTGTTGTAATTTGTGCAAGAGTTTGTATATTAATATTTTTAATTATAGATATTTTTTTTGCTATATTAAACAAATAAGCTGGTTGATTTTCTTTGCCTCTATATGGAACTGGTGATAAATATGGAGCATCTGTTTCGATTAATAAATGTGTTAAAGGTATTTTTTTTATAGTATCACATAATTCTATAGAATTTTTAAAAGTGGTTATTCCAGAGCAAGAAATGTAAAAACCTAGTTCTAATAATTTTAATGCAGCATTCAAATTTTCATTAAAAGAATGTAATATGCCTTTACATTTTTCCGCTTGTTCTTCTTTTAATATATTAATAGTATCATGTATAGAATGACGTGAATGTACTATAATTGGTTTGTTTAATTTTATTGCAATTCTAATGTGTTCACGAAAAAAATTTTGTTGTATTTTTTTAGTTTGAAATGAATGATAATAATCTAAACCAGTTTCACCTATTGCTATGACTCGTTTACTATTAGATAATTTTTCTATTTTATCAAAGCAATTTTCTTGATTTTTAAAATTATTTAATTCTTTTAAACAATTTAAAGGATGTATACCGCAAGAGTACAAAATATTTTGATGTTTTTCAAATAACTGATTAATTTTATAAAAATTGTTTATAGATGTTGATATTGTTAAAAATTTTTTTACATTATTGAAATAAGCTTTATTTAACATATCTTCTATATCTTTATGAAACAATTTATAATTTAATCTATCAAGATGACAATGTGAATCAATTAATAACATAATTTTATCGCTTTATATAATTTAATTTTTAAACATATTATTTTAAAATTATTTCCCATTGAAGTAATTGTTCTAACAATAATAATTCGTGATTAATTCCAGGTATTTTTAGTAATCTATTTTTACAACGCATCCAAGTTCGTATACTGAAATCTAAAATCATATGTGTATAACGATAAGAAAGAAATTGAATAAATTTTATTTGATCAAAATTAATTAAATATTTTTTTTGATCAATATTAAATTTAATAGCATCAAATAATAATAAACATAGCCAATCAATTTTCATAATAGTATTTTTTTCTTTTAATATAGGTAGTATTTTTAATAAATTATAATCTTTAAAAGCAGAATCTAATAATTTAAAAAAAAATGTTCGTTCTATCCATATGCTACTATTAATAAATTTTTTGGCGGATAAAGGCGATCCTTGATGAATACGCAATGCAGTTAAACATGATCTATTTTTTTTTATATGCTCTTGTTTTAACCAATTTAAACTATGTTTTTCTGATGGAACAAATAATTTATAAATTAAACAGCGACTATTTAATGTATAAAAATAATTTAAATTACTGTAATCAATAAGAAAAAACCAAGTATTTTTTGGTGGTTCTTCTAAAGTTTTTAAAAATGCATTTACTGCTGATTCTGTTAATTTTTCAATATCTGATAAAAAAATGATTTTTCGTCCACCTTGTTGTGAACATTCAAATATTTTTTTATTAATTAAACGTATAGTATCTATATTACAAATTGTATTTTTTTGATTAATGCAGTTATGCCAATCAGGATGATTATTAGAAGACATTAATTTACATCCATGACACTCATTACAAAACTTTGTTCCCTTTGGTTTAAGACATAATAACCATTTACTAATAAACAAAATTAACAAAGATGCTCCTACACCTCGTTGGGTTTTGATTAAAATTGCATGGTGCGCTTTTTTTTTTTATGTTGTTGTATAATATTCTTATAAGGTTCTATTAACCATGGATATAATTTCATATATATTGTTTTTTTAACCAAATTGATATATTTTTTTTAATATTTTTATTGACTATCTGCAAATTTTCATTTGCATTAATAGTTATACTTTTTTTATCTAATTTAATATATTTTAAATAAGTTTTTCTAGTTCTTGTAAAAAATTCTAAAGATCTACTTTCAATTGCATCTAGCGAATTTCTTTTTAACGCTCTTTTTAAACCAATTTTTGGACAAACATCTAAATATACAGTGAAATCTGGAGTAAAATTATTTAAAAATAATAATTTTAATTGATTAATTATTACTTTTTTAATGCCTAATCCACCTCCTTGATAAGCTAATGAAGATAAATCATGACGATCTGAAATAACCCATATTCCTTTTTTTAATGCAGGTTTGATTTTTGTTTTAATTAATTGAATCCGCGCAGCATACATTAATAATAATTCTGTTTCTTTAGTCAGATTTTCTGAATATTTTTTTTTTATTAATTTTCTTATTATTTCTGAAATTTTTGTACTACCTGGTTGACGTACTAATAATATCTTTTTAATATTATATTTTGTATATAATAGATTTTTAATATATATACATGCATGGGTTTTTCCTGCACCTTCTAATCCTTCAATTACAATAAATTTATTTTTTATCATGTTTTTTAAATACTTATGAAGATAATATTTATTATTTTATTTGATATTTTTCTTTAAATAAATATATAAAATTAAGATTAATATTATAAAAATATAGAAAAATATTTATTTTTTTAAATGATAATTTTTAATAAAATTAATAGCTTCTTGTATTGTATTAATTTTTTCTGCTTCTTCATCTGAAATTTCAATATCAAATTCTTCTTCTAAAGCCATAATTAATTCCACTGTATCTAAAGAATCAGCACCAAGATCATTGATAAATGAAGCATTATTAAAAATATCTTCTTCTTTTATATCAAGTTTTTCAATAATTATTTTTTTAATTTTTTTTTCAATATTATGCATTTTTAATTTCTCTATTTAATTTGTAGAATATATTTAAAATATTAGGAAATATAATAATTCAGTATAGCAATATGTTATGATTATATCATATGCATGCCTCCGTTTATATGTAATGTATGTCCAGTAATATATGATGCTTTTTTTGATATTAAAAATATAACAGCATGAGCTATTTCATCTTTATATCCTATTCTTTTAATGGGAATTTTAGATACATAGTTTTGATATTGTGTAGAATTTAATGTTTTAATAAAATCTGTTTTAATCAAACCAGGAGAAATAATATTTACAGTGATACCTTTGGATGCTACTTCTAATGCTAACGATTTATGAAATCCTATTAATCCTGATTTAGAAGCACTATAATTTACTTGTCCTTTATTTCCTATATTAGCTATTATTGAACCAATAGTAATAATTCTACCTTGTTTTTTTTTAATCATTGAACGAATCACAGATTTAACAAGATAAAATACTGATGACAAATTAATTTTTATTACATCTTCCCATTCTTTGTGCGTCATTTTAACTAATAAATTATCTTTTTTAATACCAGCATTATTAATTAGAATATCAATAGAATATTTTTTTTTATAAATTTCTTTGATTGTTTTTATAATTGAATCAGTATTTTTTAAATCTAAAATTAAACCAAATCCATTATCTTTTAAATAATCATTAATGATTTTTACTCCAGTATTTGTGGTAGATGTACCAATAACTTTAATACCTTTTTGAATTAATTTTTTAGCTATAACTTTTCCTATACCCCGACTTGCACCTGTTATTAATGCAGTTTGTTTGTTTTTATTCATATTTATGTTTGATTAATTTTTTTAAATGCTATGAAAAAGTTTTTTAAATTATTAGTATTCAATGAAGTAATATTTTTATCTTTTTTATTTAAGTTACTTAAAACTTGATTTGGTCCAATTTCTAACATTGTCAAAATATTTTTTGATTTTATAAAATCTATAATTTCTTTCCATCTTACAGTACTATAAATTTGTCTAATTAATGCATTGATAATTTTTTTTTGGTTATGTTCAATTTTTACATCTACATTATTAATAATTGGAATTTTTGGTTGTACTATAGTAATCATATTTAATATTTTTTTTATTTTTTTTGATATTGGTTTCATTAATATTGAGTGAGCAGGTATATTAATATTCATTTTAAATATATTTTTAGCACCTAATTTTTTGCAATGAATAATAGCTTGATTAACTGCAGATGCATCTCCTGAAATAACTATTTGATCATGAGAATTTATACTTGCTAAAGACACAATTTGATTATTTGATATCATTCTACAAATATTTTGAATTTTTTTTTATCTATACCAATAATTGCTTGCATTAAAGTAGGTTTATTTTGAGTTATTTTTTGCATGAGTTTACCTCGTATAAAAACAATATTTAATGCATCTGAAAATTTTATAGAATTAGAACATACTAATGCAGAATATTCACCAAGGCTATGTCCTGACATAAACAATGGAGATATACCTTTTTTATCATTCCAAAAACGATATATTGCTAATGAGGCAGTTAAAATCACTACTTGTGTATATTGACTTTGATTTAATATTAATGAAGGTCCTTCTTGTATTAGTTTGAATAAATCATAATGTATATAATCTGATGCTTCATCAAAAGTATTTTTAAAAATATTATTTTTTTTATTACAAAAAAAGGAAGATAACATTCCTACATATTGAGAGCCTTGCCCTGGAAATAACATTGCAAATGCAGTCATAATAATTGCCTTTTTAGTCGAAATAATTATTTAATTTTTTAAAATATATAAATGAATATTTATTAGAATAATAATATTAATCAAATGAATATTTTTAAAATATCAAAATATTATTTTAAAAAGATTTTATTAATTGTATTTCTGTATATTTTTTTAAATGGTGCTTTTAAAAAACACCATTTTATATAAAAATTTTTTAAATAACTTTTTTGCCTTTATAGTATCCTTTCATAGTAATATGGTGTCTAATGTGTATTTCACCAGAACACTTATCTTTAGATAATGTCGGTTTTAATAAAGAGTCATGAGAGCGTCTCATCCCTCTTTTAGAGCGAGTAGGTTTATTTTTTTGCACTGCCATTTTTTATCATTCTCATGTCATTATATTTATATTAGTTGAATAATTAGTTTTTATTATAGATATTATCTTATATAAACTATATCATATTATTTAAATAATTTTTAAAACTTACATCTAATGGAGCAGTAATACATATTTTATTACCATTTTTTGGATGAATAAAATTAATTTTATAAGAATGAAGTAATAATCTAGCTATATGAATATTGTTTTTTATATTAGCATCTAAATGACTTTGACCATAACGTTGATCAAAAAATATTGGATGTCCAGCATGTAAAGCATGTACACGAATTTGATGTGTTCTACCAGTTTTAGGAAAAATTGATAATAATGTTGAAGTAGAAAATTGTTTTTTAATATAGAAATAAGTTTCTGAAGGTTTACCATTTTTATGAATAAAAACTTTTTTTTGATTATATTTAAATTGAATTTTTAAAAGCGGTTCTGAAATTTTTTTTATATGTCTTGGCCACAAACCATGTACTAGTGCTGTATATTCTTTTTTGATTTTATTTTCTCGTAATTGTTTATGCAATGATACTAAAGATATACGTTTTTTTGCTAACATTAAAATTCCTGAAGTTTCACGATCAATTCGATGTACAAGTTCAAGAAATGTATTTAGTGGACGTAATTTTCGAAAATATTCTATAACACCGAAATTACATCCACTACCACCATGAACTGCTATTCCTGAAGGTTTATTAATGATTAATAAATCATTATCTTCATATAAAATACTATTCATTAAAATTTTTGCATTATTTAAGGGAAAAAATTGTTTTTTTGTATTGCATAAAATTTTTATTGGTGGAATTTTTAATACATCTCCATTTTTTAATTTATAGTCTGGTTTGATTTTTTTTTGATTAATTTTAATTTTTCCTGTTCTTATAATACGATAAATCATACTTTTAGGTACATTTTTAAATTTCTTAAGTATAAAATTATCTATTCTTTGATTTATCATGTCTTTATTAATATATATAATAGATGTAGATATAGTGACATATTTCATTAAAAAAATTCGATTTATAAGTAATTTTTTAATTTTTATTTATTATAATATATTTATGCATATAAATATATTAATTATGTTTTTATATGTATTTTTTTAAGTATCTATATTTGTATACAATAATTAATGACGCATTTATTGTTCTAAAAAAATTAATTCAGAAGTTTTTTAAATATATTTTGATGATTATTTTATAAAAAAATAATTTGTTAATGTTTTTATATTTCCTGTTGATGTGTTTACTTATTTATAAAAATAAGAGAGAAAAAGTTATAATGAAAAGAATGTTAATTAATGCAACTCAGCAGGAAGAGTTGCGTGTAGCTTTGGTTGATGGTCAACGTTTATATGATCTTGATATAGAAAGCGCTGGATCTGAATCAAAAAAATCAAATATATATAAAGGAAAAATTACTCGTGTAGAACCTAGTTTAGAAGCTGCTTTTGTAGATTATGGTGAAAAAAAAAATGGGTTTTTACCATTAAAAGAAGTTTCTCAAAAGTATTTTCCAGATAAATATATTGATAATTTACGTTGTGATATCAAAGATATTTTACAAGAAGGGCAAGAACTTATTGTACAAATCAATAAAGAAGAAAGAGGAAATAAAGGAGCGGCTTTAACTACGTTTATTAGTTTAGCTGGAAGTTATTTAGTACTTATGCCAAATAATCCTAAATCTGGTGGTATTTCAAGAAGAATTGAAGGTTATGATAGATTAGTATTAAAAGAATTATTAACTTTATTAAAGTATCCTGAAGAAATGAGTTTAATTATTAGAACTGCTGGTTTAGGAAAATCTATAGAATCATTACAATGGGATTTATCACTTAGATTGCAGCATTGGAAGAAAATTCAAAAAATAGCAAATCATGTGAAAGCACCGTTTTTGATTCATCAAGAAAGTAATATTATAGTACGTGCTTTTCGAGATTACTTACGTAAAGATATTGGAGAAATTTTAATTGATAATCCTAAAATATTAAAATTGGCACGAGAACATATTGCTTTTTTAGGTCGTCCAGATTTTAGTAATAAAATTAAATTATATACTAAAGATATTCCTCTTTTTAGTTATTTTCAGATTGAAACGCAAATTAATTCTGCTTTTCAAAGAAAAGTTAGTTTGCCTTCTGGTGGTTCAATAATGGTTGATAGTACTGAAGCTTTAACAGCTATTGATATTAATTCTTCTCGTTCTAAAATTGGAACAGATATAGAATCTACAGCATTAAATACTAATCTTGAAGCAGTAGATGAAATTTCTCGTCAATTGCGTTTAAGAGATTTAGGGGGTTTAATAGTTATTGATTTTATAGATATGTCTCCCATTAGTCATCAAAGAGCAGTTGAACATAGATTACGTGAAATTGTACGCGAAGATAGAGCTAGAATTCAAATTGGTCAAATTTCTCAATTTGGTTTATTAGAAATGTCTAGACAAAGATTAAGCTCATCTTTAGGTGAATCTAGTCATCATGTTTGTCCAAGATGCACAGGAACAGGAACTATTAGAGACAGTGAATCACTATCGTTATCTATTTTACGTTTAATTGAAGAAGAAGCTTTAAAAGAAAATACTTATGAAGTAAGAGCTGTTGTACCTATAGAAATTGCTTGTTATTTATTAAATGAAAAACGCGAAGCAGTATATGCTATTGAAAAACGTCAAGCTGGTGGTAAAACAATCATTATTCCTAGCAAAAAAATGAAAACACCACATTATTCTGTATCTAGAATTAAAAAAGGTGCAAGTAAAAATACTTCTAGTTATATTTTTAATGAAATAAAAAAAAATAAAATTACAACATTTGTAAATGAAACAATTCTTAAAAAAACAGTGAAAACAAAATTTAATTATACTAATTTAATTTCATTAAATAATTTAAATCAATATAAAAATAAAATTAAACCTAAAAAACAAAAAGAAAGTTATCAAAATAAAATACATGAAAATATTTTTTTAAAAAAAAAATCAAATACTAATATCAGTTTTATATTTAAAGTGATAGATTGGTTAAAAAGTTCATTTTTTCTTAAAAATATCTTGATTAAAAGTAATATTTTTAAAAAAAATCATCTAAAAAATAAAGGTAACATTTTTTTAAAAGTAAAAAATAATTTTAATTTTTTAAATAGAAATAATTCTCAAAAAAATAAGAAATATGTTTTATCACAAAAATTTAAAAAAAATATTAACAACATAACTGTTAGTAATCAATTTATTGATTTTTTAAAAAAAAATGAAGATTTTTATTCACAAAATACTTATTTGTTTTATCAACAGTATAATATACAATTCTTAAAAAATAGAAAATTATCTGTTATTAATCAAAATAATATTTTTTTTAATGTTAAAAAAAAAGACAAGATATTTAATAAAGATAATGAAAAAAAAAATATACATAAAAAAATTATGTACCCTCAAATTTTATCAAATCAATGTAGTAGTAATATAAAAAATAATTTTATTGTTTCTCAAAACTTGCATACTTCTAATACTATAAGCAAGCATATTATCAAGTATAATTTTTTATACTTTTATAATATTCAATATTTTTTAATGAAAATTTTTCTAAAATCTTTTTTCAAATCAAAATCAAGCACAGTGCTAGTAAAATATCCAACTATAGTATCAGATGAAATTAAAACATTAAAAAATATTATGTCTATGAAACAAATAGATTCGTCATTTTTATTAAAAAGAAGAAAAATTATTAAAAATAAAAATTTTTTTAAAGTTAAAAAGATAATTAATAATAAATGTTTTTTAAAGCAATATAAAAAAAATAATAATCTCAGTGAAATAGTAATGAGAGCACAAACTGCATCACATCATACAGAAATAAAGATGCCAATTTTAGATGATAATGATTTATGTTATAATCTATCTTGTATAAAAAGTAATCAAAAAAATCAATCTAGTGCTCCTATTACTAAAATATCTGAAGTCTTTTGTTTGAATCAAACGCAAAATACATTTAAATTTAATTTATTAATGATAAATTTGAAGTGTAATAGAAAAAATTCTGCAGGAGTACATTCAGCTACAAATGTTTCTAATGCACCTGTTTCAATACCTAAAAAATATTTAATTTAACAATGAATATTTTTTTAAAAAAAAACTTTTTTAATTGTTATCGATATAAATAATAAAAACTTACTTAAAAGTAAGTTTTTATTTTTTTATCATAAAAATATCAATTAATTAACTATAACAGTCAATAATTTCATTGAAAATTTTTTCCGCTGTTTCTAAAACCTTAACATTTGCAAGATAACATGCTTGTTCATAATTTAATTCATTAAAATTTGTATTAATATCGTGAGAAACAGTCATTTTTTTATTGTCAAGTATTTTAACCATGCTTTTTTCAAAAGGAAGTTTTTCTTCAAGAATATGATATTTATACGATATAGCTTTAGAGAATTTTTGATAAGCCTGATCTAATTTTTCTTGATGCTCTATTAAAGTATGTATATTAAATTGATTAATTACTGGAGTATTTTGTTGGTTAATACGATGCATATTATCTTCTGAGGATAATTCAAATGGATCATTTGTATCATCTAATAACTCTAATGTTTCTAATGTTGTAGGATATGGTTTGATCATATAAATATCACCATCAGCATGTTGTCCCTTAATTAATAATTGAATTCCATCAAAATTTATAGATGTGATATTATCTTTTTGATCCATAGTATATGCTACCATACTATGATCTAACATTTTTGTTACAGTCCAAACATTGTTTTTAAAATATATAATATAATCAGTATCTTGTGGATTGCTAGTATCTTTCCATTGTACTAATGTTTGAGTAGATGAAGTATTTGTTGAGCTTTGTATTGTTTGTGGATCACTAATTTTAAAAATTTTTTTTTCTTGATTACCAAAAATATTATATCCTAATTTAGCATATTGATTCATATAGTTTGCAAAATCAACTGTTAATTGTCCTATTTTATTTCTAGCATTCGTTAGTTCTTCTTTTCGAAATTGTAAAAGAGACCCTAAAACAGCACTAGGAATCATATTTTCTATCTTGACCGGCATACTATGATCATTTTCAGCATATCCGATACTAACATATTTATCATCATATTTTGAGGTTAATGGCATCAAATTTTGTTTATGATTATTATCTATCAAAGATATATTATTGTTTAAATATATCGCATAATTATCATGATTTTTTATGACTTTAACTCCAACTAAAGTGTTGAGTTCATCAACTAAGTTATCTCTTTTATCAATTAAATTATTTATTGTATTATGCATTCGTGCAATAGGAAAATAGCGTATATGAACAGTCATGTCATGAATTGCATCAATTAACTCATTAGCTTTTTTTATATTATTTATCACAGATTGTTTTACATCTTGTTCTAAAAAACTTAACTTTTTATCAAAATCTTTAATTAAAGCAGTAATATCATGTAATTTTTTCTTTATATTTTGATTAATGGTTTTTGGATGATTTAAGAGCATGTCTTGTTTAATATCATAGTATAACTCATTCACGAGTTCATTAAATATATTAGATTTTTCACATAATAAATCTTCTAATTTAATTAATTGTTCAATTTTTTTTGTTTCATTGTGTATCTGTGCGTCTGTTATACGTTTTTCTTCTGTAATAAAGTCATTATACTCATCATAAATTTCTTGAATTTTTAATGAAATAACAGTAGGATGATAATCTTCTATAACATTATCTGTGAAAATCTGTGTATATGAATGGTTTTTATTAGGATTATTAATTTTATCAACAGTATGATCAATTATGACTTTCATGGCGTTGATACCAGCAATAGCTGTATTTAATACAGTACTCATTTTTTTCTTCCTTTTTAAGAATATATTTTTTTAAAACGCATTTTTTTGTTTTTGAATTTGTTTTAAAATCATATCAGTTAATCCTATTCCTTTTTTACTTATTTCTTCAGATATCTTTTGATTATATATATCAGTATATAAACGGCTTTGATTATTATCAAATAAATTATTTTTAAATAAAGTATTTCTCATACTTTTAAGGAGTATTTGTATAAATATACCTTCTACTTTTTTTGCTGCTTCAATATTATATTTTTTGGGATTATTACGGATTTGATATTTCAGTTCATCAATAAATTGTACATTATAATTTGATACATTAAATAGTGATAATTGATTATTCATTAAATAATTTCCAATTTAGCATGTAGGCAACCAGCACTTTGCATTAGCTGTAAAAGAGACATTAATTCGTCAGTTTTCGTCCCTATTGCATTAAGAGCATTAACTATATTATTTAAATTATCTTTATCAAGAGATACATTATCTATATAATTATTATGTTGTTTATATTTTTTTATCTTATGTCTTTTATGAAATGATTGAAATAAATTTGAATATCTTTTTTGATGTTTTATTTTATCAATTATTATAGACATATCTCCATTAGAAACTACACAAGATCTTAATTTAACTGATTGATTAATGACTATAGAACCAGTACGTGTGTTAACTACAATTTTTGCTTCTTGTGAAGGCAAAGTTACATCTATATCTTGAATACTTGAAAGCATATGGACTTGTACATCATTATTTGGAGAAGTATTTAATTGTACTGTTTTAGCATCAATAGGTGTTGCTGTATCTGGATATTTTATATTAATCATATCACTGATACGTTGTGCTATACCAAAATTTTCTTTATTCAGCTGTAAATTAATTGTTTTTTGTTTTCCAAAATCGGTATTAATTTCACGTTCAATGATTGCGCCATTATGAATTTTTCCAGAATTTACTTGATTAGAATGAATATATTGTACTTTATTTTTATGATTATATTTTTCTGAGACGAATACATTTCCTTGAGCAATAGCATAAATTTGATTATCAGTTCCTTTTAAAGGAGTCATTAAGAGTATGCCTCCTTTAAGACTTTTGGCATTTCCCATAGATGACACTACAACATCTATTTGTTCTCCTGTATGCCCAAATGGAGGAAGATTAGCTGTAACAATAACTGCTGCGACATTTTTTAAATGCATATTAGTATTTACAGGTATACTTACACCTAATTGTGATAACATATTACTTAACGATTGATTAGTAAATGGACTTTGTGTCGATTGATCACCAGTACCGTCTAAACCAACTATTAAGCCATAACCAATAAGTTGATTATCTCGAATTCCTTGAATACTAGTTAAATCACGTATTTTTTCAGCATGCAAAAATGATGAAAAACTTATAAGAACAAAAAAAATTAATTTCATCAATAAAAATAGTTTTTTATACATAAACAAACCTTTATGAATACACTTTTTAAAAAGTGTTATAATATATGTGAACATGTTTCCGATGAAAATTTTTATTTTTTTTAATTATTAATAGTTTTCATAAAGAACAAGAAATGTTCTTTATGAAATTGAATTAAATTTAGGACAATATTATTTTATCAAATTGATCATTGTAACTATAATATATTTATATGGGAGATATTTTTAATAATAATCTTTGAAACCATCCCATTTTTTGAATATGATTTATACGTCCACGACTAAAATACTCTATCCGTGCATCAGCAATTTTAGTAGATATAATGAAATTATTTTGAGTAATATGATTTGGATTAATTACCCCTGAAAAACGAATAAATTCTGTTCCTTCATTTATAGATACTTGTTTTTCTCCAATAATTTTTAAATTACCATTGGGTAAAACTGCTTGAACAGTTGTTGTAATTAAACCAGTAAAATGATTGTTAGCTGCATTACTACCTGTGCCCCGAAAATTATTTCTACCTATTGCATCTAATTTAGTTGCATCGCCTTTAAAATTTAGACCTAATACAGTATTCCATTGTCCAGGATTAATTGTAAGGCCTAAATTTGCATTTCCATTTCTACTAAGATCTGAAAATGAGCTATTACTGGCACTTATATTTTCTTGTAAAACAACAGTTACTGTATCTCCAATATTATGTGGACGATGATCTTCAAATAATGGTTGATATCCATAATTTATTGGTGTTGTTTCTTGGAACAAAGAACCATTGGTTATTTTAGGAAAAATATTAGGCGCAACAGCAGTTGTGATATCTCCGACTAATGGCTGATGTTGTTCAAAATTAGCACAGCTTTGCAATGTTAAGAAGACAACAACAGTTAAATAGTATTTAATTTTAGAAATCAATAACTTTATCACGAAAAAGTTACCTTTAATAATATATATTTAATATTATAATTTTTAAAAAATATACATTGTATTATATATTTTACAAGTCGAAAATTATAATTGCGATAATTTTTGCAACATTTGATCTGATGTACTAATAGATTTGCTATTTATTTCATATGCTCTTTGTGTTTGAATCATATTCACTAATTCTTCAGCTACATTCACATTAGAAGTTTCAACATATCCTTGGTATAACAATCCTGTTCCATTTAAACCAGGAGTAGTATCAATAGGTGCGCCTGATGCTAGTGTTTCTTGATATAAATTTTCTCCTAAACTTTCTAATCCAGCATGATTAATAAAATTAGTGATATTTAATTGACCAACTACAGTCGGTTGTGTTTGTCCTTGTTCAGTAACACTAACAATTCCATCTCTTGCTATATTAATACTTGTAGCATTAGGTGGAATAATTAACTCTGGAATAATAGAAAATCCACTGTTTGTTACTAATTGACCATTTTGATCTAATTGAAAAGAACCATCACGTGTATATGCTATATTACCATCTGGTAATTGTACTTGAAAAAATCCTGCTCCATTAATTGCAACATCTTTTGACGAATCTGTTTTTGATAAATTGCCTTGACTATGAATTCTTTCAGTCGATACTGGTCTTACTCCAGTCCCTATTTGTAAACCTGATGGCAATGTTGTATCCATTGATGAATTTGCGCCTGCTTCATGTATATTTTGATACATTAAATCTTCAAAAACTGCTCTAGATCGTTTAAATCCATTAGTACTTACATTAGCTAAATTATTAGAAATAACATTCATATTAATTTGTTGAGCATCAAGACCAGTTTTAGCAATCCATAAAGAAGACATCATAGTTTTTTATCCTATTATTTTTTTAATTGTTAATATTTATTAATTGATTTGCACATTCTGAATTTTGATCGCATGTGGATATCATTTTCATTTGCATTTCAAACTGTCTAGCATTTGAAATCATTTCAATCATATTTTTCACAATATTAACATTGCTTTCTTCTAACATACCATATTGTACATGTATATTGTTACTGTGCTTAATGTTATTATTTTTATTTATTTTACTATCATTTTTTAGATAAAATAATCCATTTTCTTTATGTATTAGATGATTTATAGGAAGATGTACTAGTTTTAATGCACCGATTGTATTTTCAATAATGTGATTATTATTGTTTTGTATTGCTTTAATTACTCCATTTGATAAAATTTTTAAAGTGGAATTACTTGGAACAAGTATGTGACAATTATTTCCTACTACTTCATTATTTTGAATAGTTAATTTTTTATTCGCATTAATGTTTAAATGACCGTTTTTTGTATATCCTTCTCTGCCATTGATATCTTTTACTACTAACCAACCGTCATCTTTAATATATAAATCTAAATTTCTGTTTGTATAATTTAATCTTCCTGAAGAAAGATTATAATATTCTCTGAATGTATTTTGATAATTATGATTTATATTTTTATCATGTACTGCAAAAATAAATTTTTCTTTAAAACCAGTAGTAGAAATATTAGCTAAATTATTAGAAATAATATTTTGTTTTTCTAATAATTGATTAGCTGCAGTCATAGATTCATATATTGAATTATCCATGATATTTAAAAACCTTATTAATAATATTAACGTAAATTAATTAACGTGTTTATCATTTTATCTTCTGCTTTGAAAGATTGAGCATTGGATTGATAATTACGTTGTGCAATAATCATATTGATCAATTCTTTATTTAAATCTACATTTGACATTTCTAAAAATCTACTAACTAAATTACCAAAACCATTCTGTCCTGCTATACCAATTATTTCTGTTCCAGATTCTGCAGTAGCAGACCATAAATTTCCATTTTCAGGTTGGAGTTTTTCAGGACTGATAAATTTTGATAATAATATTTGACCTATTATTTTACTTTTTTGATTAGCATACATTCCAAGAATTTCACCATTAGGTAAAAAATGAAATGTTTTTAATTTACTTTCAGAATATCCATTTTGAGCTAATTCTTCAAAAACATTATGAATGCCTGGTTTTTCTATAGTATCAGTTAAATCTAAATTAATATCATTATATTGTGAATTATTTGATTTAATATTAATATTAGCATCAGAAATTAATTTTCCATGTTCATTAAATCTTAATTCAAAAGTATTATTAATTCCATTTTGATTATCAGCATTATTTGATTTAAAATGTACTTCCCATTTATTTTTGTCTAGTTTATTAAAAGAAATATCAATTTTTTCTTCTTCACCATTTTTTTTGTATATACTAAGATAAGTAGTATTATTTTCTAAATCCATCAATTGATTATAAGAATTATTTGTGTTTGGGAGATTATTAGCTTGACTACTGTTTAAAAACATTTTTAATCGTATTTCAGTAGTTGGTTTAGCTTGTAATGTGTATGCATTTTTTAAATTGATAACTTCCATGTTAGATGTATTACAAGCATTTTTTAAAGATGATTGATTACAACCAGTTAGATACATACCTTGCATATTAACAATATTTTTGTTGCTATCAAGTATAAATTGACCATTTCTTGTATAATATATATGACCTTCAGTATCTAAAACACGAAAAAATCCTTCGTTTGCAATTCCGAAATCTAAATCTCTATCAGTTTGTTTTAAAGTACCATTATTAAAATTTGGTATAACTGTTAAAATACCAGCACCATTTCCAATAGCATTTTTTGAATGTAATGACGTAGAAAAGATATCAAAAAAAACAGGTTGGCTAGATTTATATCCTATAGTAGATGCATTAGCAATGTTATTAGATACATGATTGATATAATCATTACTAATTCTTAATCCATTTTCTGATCCTGACATAATTTTTTTTGCCCTTTTGATAATGTTAAAAAAGATTATTGTTATGTAAGAATTTCGCGAATATCAAATAGTTTTATATTTCCTGCTGGACCTAAATCGATGATAGAATCATTAGTAGATGATGTTATAATGCTATTTACTAAAGATTCTGATAAGGTTTCTACAGGAACATTTTGATTATTATTTTTAGCTGTTGCGGTAATATAATATTTCCCAGTTTGCATGATGTTATTATTTAAATCTTTTCCGTCCCATAAGAAATTATATATTCCAGGTTCTTGGTCTTTTATTATTTTTTCATATAAAATTTTATTATTTTTATCTAAAATATTTATTTTTATCGAAGTAGCATGACTAATTAATTCAATGCCAAATTTTGTTGGAATGTTTTCAGTATGTATGATTTGATGACTAGGTGTCATTACGTGATGTCCAATTAACGAATTTAATTGAATATTTGTCATACTATTAATTTGATTTGATACTTTGTTTGCAGCATTATTTAATTTTTCGATACCATTAGCTGTGTTAATTTGAGCTAATTGCGATGTTAATTCAGTATTTTTAATAGGATTAGTAGGATCTTGATTTTGAATTTGTGTAATTAATAGCGTTAAAAAATTTTTTTGTAAATTTAATGGATTAGATGGATCTGTTGAGTTTTTTGGAAAATCATGGTTAGGTTGTATAAAATGATTATTTATAGGTTGATTAATATGAATAGTACTCATGTTTATCCTGTTATTCGCTAAGTGTTAATGTTTTTATAATCATGTTTTTTACTGTTTTTAATACTTCTACATTAGCTTGATAACTTCTTGATGCTGAGATATTATTTATAATTTCTGAAATAGGATTGACATTTGATTTTAAAACATAACCTTTATTATTTGCCATAGGATTATGAGGATCATATATTAGTTTCATAGGACTTGGATCATCGACTATTTGAGATATTTTTACTCCTCCTATATCTGAATTTTGAAAATTTTCTAATGAAAAAATTACTTGCTTTGCGATATAAGGATAAAATTTTCCATTTTTATAAACTGCACTGTCTATATTGGCTAAATTACTAGCAATAACGCTTATTTTTTCTGCTTGCGCCGTCATGCCTGATCCAGCAATATTAAATATATTTAAAAGAGACATAATTTAAATTATCCTTTTATTACACTGATTATGTTTTTAATTTCATTTTTTAAAAAAATTAAACTAGCTTGATATTTTAAACTGTTATTAAGAAATTCAATTCGTTCTCGATCTATATTTACTGTATTACCATCTTTTTTTATTTGATTAGTCAATACAGGTATAGTATTTACAAAAGAATTATTTTTATATTTAGTATGAAAATGATAGGGAGAAGTTGTTTTTAAATGAACACATATATTGCTTTTGTATTTGTTTAACATTTTATTTAATTCATTTTTAAAATTAATGTCTATTGCTTTATACCCAGGTGTATCAACATTAGCAATATTAGAAGATAAAATTTCTTGTCTTTTAGCATATAAGTTTAACGCTTGTTGACTAAAATCAAATAGGTGATTGATTTTATCAAACATATTTTTTATCCTTATAAAATGATATTGATATTTATTTTAAAAAATTTTCAAGCAATATTTTATTCTGTTTTTTTTAGAATATCTATTTTTTTTATAAAAAATTTTCATTTGATTGAATATTTTACATTTCTTAAAAGAAAAAACATTTTTTATCATAACTATTATATAGTTTCTATATAAGAGAATGATTTAAAAAATATAAATATAAATTAAAATAAAATGCAATACAAATAATATATTGTAAAACTAAAGATTAAGGAAAAAATAATTCATGAAGATAATAATTTACTTGATTTTATTGTTTGTGCTCTGTTCAGTCAAATCTTTTTCTGCTTCGATTAATAAAACAGATTCTTTTATTTTAACTAAACAAATAAAAAATTTTTTAAAACAAGAAAAATTTTTTAATAAAGATGATATTTATGTGATCATACATACTCCATTAAATAAAAAGATCAAATATTGTCCAAAACCTGTTTTTTCTCTTTTAAAGAATACGCACACTTTCGGACTTGTTGATCTTTTATTAACATGCGATAAATTAACATATTATTTAACAGTAGAAATTCAATCTAAAGGAGAATATGTTGTTGCAAGTAAATATATACCGCACGGTATGATCATAAAAGAATCAGATGTAAAAATTTTAATAGGACGTGTAGATAAATTACCTAATCATACTTATCGAAAGAAAAAAGATGTAATAGGTAGAGTGAATATACGTGATTTTTTTCCATTTCAAACTATCACTTCATTTATGACTCGTCCATTTTGGTTAGTACATATTAATCAAGAAGTAGATATTATTATTCAAGGTAGTAATTTTACTATTTCTACCAAAGGAAAAGCATTAAATAATGGAGCTAAAAACGACAAAATACGTGTAAAAACGAGTACTGGTAAAATTATTAATGGTTTTGTAAATCAAAAAGGTGAAGTAATTATTTCTATTTAAAAAATATTCTTTTTTTATTGATGTAATTATATCTTTATGCAAAGATAATATATTAAATATTTTATGTAAATAATGTTGTAAAAATAACTATGAAAGAATTAATAAATATTTTAAAAAAAATAGAAAAAGTACTATTTTTAATAGAAACTTTACTAAAAAAAGAACATCTTTTCTTATTAAAAATCAATAATAATGTACATATATTAGACTCTATTATTAAAAGAAAAGAGAAGTTATTTAAAAAATTTTTGATTTTAAATCAAGAAAAAATTCTTTTTGAAAAAAATAATTCTGTATTTATGACTTTAAATATAAATTTAAAAAAACTAAATGATTATAATAAAAATATCCATGAAAAATGTATTTTATTAAGAGATCTAAATCGTAAAAATAAAATTATTATGAATCAAAATTTTTACTTGAATCAACATTTTTTAGAATTATGTATAGCACATAAAATAGCTATATCTGATAATTATCATAATGATTTAAAAATTTAATTTAAAAAGTTCAATTTCAAACTAATTTTAGAAAAAAATATCATAATTATTTCTGAATAAAATTATTTTTTCTAAAAAATTTATCTTTAAATAAAATTAATATTGTTATTTTAAAAAAATGACTTGTTTAAATAATTAATTATTTAACTAAAATACATATTTTAAAAATTTATTTTAGAGTAATCTCAAATGAAAATTATTTTAAATTTTTATTTTATTGAAATATTGAGATGAGAAAAAATTAAAATATTTTTTAGACTATATAGGTTATTTTAGAATGAATCTTTTAAAATCTTTTATATCTGTTAGCTTTATGACTTTAATATCTCGTATCTTAGGTTTTATTCGTGATATTTTAATTGCTAGTATATTTGGAGTATCTGTTTATACCGATGCTTTTTTTATATCTTTTAAAATTCCTAATTTATTACGTCGTATTTCTGAAAGTGCTCTTGCTCAATGTTTTACACCTGTATTTATAGAGTATAAAATTACAAAAAGCAAAATATATATGCAAAATTTTATTGCTTCTATTTCTGGTTGTATAATTTTTGTGCTACTTTTAATAATTATTTTTGGAAGTTTTTTTGCTCAATATATAATTAACATAACTGCTCCAGGTTTTTCAAAACAATCTGATCAATTAATTTTATCTTCAAATTTATTAATCATCATGTTTCCTTATGTTTTATTAATTTCTTTGTCTTCATTATATACATCTATTTTAAATAGTTGGAGTTATTTTTGTATTCCAGCTTTATCTCCAATATTTTTAAATATTAGTTTGATTATTTTTTCTATATTTTTTAGTTCTTTTTTTGATCCGTCAATTATTGCTTTATCATGGGCAGTAATTGTAGGTGGTTTTATTCAATTATTCTATCAATTACCATTTTTATATAAAATAAATATGTTAGTTATCCCAAAAATTAATTTTTATCATGTCGGTCTTATAAGAGTTGCAAAAAAGATGGGGCTTGCTATTTTAGGGATATCTGCTAATCAAATATCTTTAGTAATTAATACTATTTTTGCTTCTTTATTAAGTTCAGGATCAATATCTTGGATATATTATGCTGATCGATTAATAGAATTTCCTGTAGGTATTTTAGGTGTATCATTAAGTACTATTTTATTTACACCTCTTACTAAATATTTTAAAAAAAGATTCAATTTAAAATATGAAAGATTATTAAATTGGGGTATTCGAATTGGTCTACTTTTATCTATGCCTAGTGCTTTAATGTTATTTTTTTTAGCTAAACCAATAATTATAGTGCTTTTTCAATATGGAAAATTTACAGAATTTGATGTTCTCATGACAGTACAGGTACTAAAATTATATTCTTTTGGTTTAATTGCTTTTATTTTAGTAAAAATTTTAACTTTAGCTTTTTATGCACAAGAAGAAATGAATATTCCAATAAAACTTTCATTATTAACACTGATATTAGTTCAATTAATTAATCCGATTTCAATTTTTTATTTTAAACATGCCGGCCTTGCTTTATCTTTGAGTATATCAAGTTGGATCAATTTTTTATTGCTTTATTGGAAATTGCAAAAAAAAAATATTATAAATTTTAAATTTGATGAATTTATTTTTTTAATTCATGTCATTATTGCAACATTAATCATGTCTTTAATATTAATATCTTTATTAAAAATTATGCCGTTTTGGAGCATCGGATCTTTCTTATATAAAATTATACGTTTATGTTTTATAATGATAATGTCTAGTTTTGGATATTTATTGACATTGCATGTTTTAGGAGTTCGTTGGTTAAATTTTTATTATCAAACTGTTTAAATATAGTATTATTATATTAATAATGTATTAATTATAAGTCATGATTAATATATTATTAATATAATATTTATTATATAATAAACATATTTATATTATATTATTTATAATTTCGCTCAAAAATGGAGTCTTATAATGAAAAAAAAAGCTTATGCTATTATATTTTTTTTATTAGCAAGCTTAGTTACCTCTGTTTATGCTGAAGAAAATAATCAAAATAGATGGTACATGGGCACTAAAATGGGATGGTCTAATGTCAATCCTTTTACAGGAAATATAAATATTTTTAAAATTAAAAAAGAAAATATTTTAGACGATATTTTATCCAATAAATTGAGTGCACCAATTCTAGGTTTATTTTTAGGATATCAATTTAATCCGTATTTCAGTTTAGAAGTAGAAAATAATACTAATGGTTTTTTTCCTCATCTCATATTTCAAAAAAATAAAAGTATTATGCAACATAATACTATGAAAATAGCAACAAAATTATCATATCCAATTATAGACGAGTTGAATTTATATACTAAATTAGGTGGAGAAATTGTTTGGAATGATCTTATATCTAAAAATGTTTTTACTAATATCTTTTCCAAAGATTCTGCATTATCGTCTAGTTTATCGTTAGGTGCTGAATATGTTTTTAATGATTCTTTAATTACTCGATTAGATTATAATTGGAAAAATAGTTTTAAAAATATTATAAATCATTCTATTAAACCAGATTTAGGGGATGCTGTTTTTTCGATTGGATGGAAGTTTGGAAAATCTAATACAAATGATATTTTTTCATCTTATGATCCTGAATTTTTAAATACACAATATAGCGTATTAAATGAAAATATTACATTTCCATTTGACAGTACAGAATTAAAACCTAATGCTTATGATAAACTTAATAAATTAAGTGAAGATATTAGAAAAATGAAATTAAAAGATATTTCTATTATTCTTTTAGGTCATACAGATAAAATAGGAAATAAAAAATATAATCAAAAATTATCTGAAGATCGTGCTTATAGTATTAAGAATTATTTGACATCTAAAGGGTTTTCTAGAGATATAATTATCGTTCGGGGTGTTGGAGAACTATATTCATTAACTGATCAAGTATGTAATGATATAGATGATAAATCTTTATTAATTAGTTGTTTAGCTCCTGATCGTCGTGTAGAAATTGAAGTATTATCTAATATTGAATAAAAATTTTTTGATATATAATTTATTTTTTTTTTGAAAAAACAAATATTTTATTTTTTATAAAAATTAAAATAATTATATATTTTTTTTAATTTACGGAGAGAGAGAGATTCGAACTCTCGGACGATTTCTCGTCGGCGGTTTTCAAGACCGCTGCCTTAAACCACTCGGCCATCTCTCCGATTAATTTTAATATAGTAAATCATTATACTATTTATTGTAAAGATATTTTTTATTTGTAATCAATTTTAATAAAAATAAATTTTCTATTGTAATTTTTATTTTTTTTTTTTATAATAAGAGCATGGGCGTGTTGACAGATTGGATATGTAGCGGATTGCAAATCCGTATAACCCGGTTCGATTCCGGGATACGCCTCTAAAAAATTTTCTGCCCGGATGGTGAAATTGGTAGACACAAGGGACTTAAAATCCCTCGGCTTTAATAGCTTTGCGGGTTCAAGTCCCGCTCCGGGTAATAAAAAACATAATAATTTAATTTACAAAAGCTTGATATACTGTAAAAGTATTTGTTTGTTTTAAAATAATATATTTTTTAAAATATTTTTTTAAAATAAAATGATAGTTAAAACATCTATTTATTACAAACCTTAATTCTCCTGATTTTTTTAAATATATTCTTGAGTGAAATATCATGTTTTTTATTAATTTAAAAGTAATTTTCAAATCATCATGAAAAGGTGGATTGGATATAATTAAATCAAATTTTTTTAAAATATTTGAGTATAAATCACTGCGTATTATCTCTCCTGTAAAATTATTCGCATGTAGTGTTAATCGACTGCAATGTAATGCAGTAATATTATCATCAACTAATGATACAATAGCATTAGGCGAACAATACAATATAGATACTGCTAAAAATCCTGTTCCACAACCAATATCTAAAACTTCTCTATAATGAGAATTAGATATAAAAGTAGAGGCAAGTAATTTACTACCTTCATCTATTTTTTTATGTCCAAATACACCTGGTAATGATTTTATAAATAAATTTTTCCATACATGTATTTTATAAAAATCTTCTAAAATAAATGTTGTTCTTTTTTTTAAAATGCCTGAATATAAGATACAATGCTTCGCATTATCTATTTTATTTAATATAATCCATTTTTTTAATATTAAAAAAGCACTTTTTACACCACTAGAATTATGACCTACAATAAATATTTCAGTATCTATTTTTACATGAGACATAAGATTCATGCATTGAAATTTTGCTTCAGATTTATCTTTAGGCCAGTAATAAATAACTGTATTACAGTCTTTAATTATTTCTTTTGACAGTAAAAACGAATTTTTAATCTCTATGTTTTTTATTTTTTTTTTTTTTTTTAAGATAATGTAATCGCTATATTTTTTAAGGTTTATTATAGTACTAATTGTTTTTAAATATAATGGGTAATCATCTTGAATGCTTCCAAAAAAAAACACTTTTTTTGTTTTAAAAATATTTTTATTGCGTAATATTAGTTGACTATTTTGAGATAATAACAAGGGAATAATTTTCCTTTTTTAATAATTAAATAGATTATATATGATTTTTATAAATGCATTTTGTTTAGTTATTCTTATACATTAAATGTTATTTATAATATATATTATTTTTTTTTGATACAAAATAGAAATTGTTATCGTATATAATTTATATTATAATTTAATCGCATATAATTTTATATATTTCAATAAGAAATTAAGAATTAAATTTATGTTTTATGTAGATTTTATATGCTATAGATATAAGTAAATATTATCGAGCAATAATAATGGAAAAAAAATCTATTGAAATTAAAGGCAGTAATTTTACATTATTAGTACTATATTTAAATAATGAAAATGTAGATTTAATTAATAAATCATTATATAAAAAAATTCAAGAATGTCCAAAATTTTTTAAAAATGCACCTGTCATTGTAAATGTTTCAAGTTTATGCCATGTAGCAAATTGGGATAAAATAAAAGAAATTATTATTTCTCATGGTTTTTTAATTGTAGGAGTTACTGGTTGTAAAAATAACAACATATTAAAAAAAAATATTATTAATTCAGGATTACCTATTTTATCAGAAAAAAAAACAATTAATTCAGATTTAATTTCTGATTATTTTATTAATGCTCAAAAAAATATACAAAAAGAAAGTATTAATAAAATAGAAAAAACACACATAATAGATGTTCCGGTACGTTCTGGTCAAAAAATTTATGCAAAACATGCTGATTTAATAGTAATTAATAATGTGAGCGCAGGAGCAGAATTAGTAGCAGATGGTAACGTTCATATTTATGGCACAATTCGTGGAAGAGTACTTGCAGGAGCTAATGGAGATAGAACAAGAAAAATATTTTGTACAGAATTATTTGCTGAATTAGTTTCTATATCTGGTGAATATTGGTTATTAGATCAAATACCAATAGAATTTATTGGGAAATCAGCTCAAATTTACTTAAAAAATAAATTTTTAACTATAAATTTTCTCAGTTAAGTATATTTTTTTAAGGACATTTATATATGACACGGATTATTGTAGTAACTTCAGGGAAAGGAGGTGTGGGTAAAACTACTTCAAGTGCAGCAATTGGAACTGGTTTAGCAAAAAAAGGAAAAAAAACAATTGTTATAGATTTTGATATAGGGTTAAGAAATTTAGATTTAATCATGGGATGTGAACGTAGAGTTGTATATGATTTTATCAATGTTATTCAAGGTGATGCTTCATTAAATCAAGCTATAATTAAAGATAAAAGAACTAATAATTTATTTATTTTACCAGCATCACAAACCCGAGATAAAGATGCTTTAACATGTATTGGGGTTGAAAAAGTTTTAAATGAACTGATAAAAATGGAATTTGATTTTATTATTTGTGATTCACCAGCAGGTATCGAGACTGGTGCAATTTTAGCAATATATTTTGCAGATGAAGCTATTATCACTACTAATCCTGAAATATCTTCAGTACGAGATTCTGATCGAATTCTAGGAATTATTTCTTCTAAATCAAAAAGAGCTAAACAAAACATAACTCCTATCAAAGAATATCTTTTGTTAACAAGATATAATCCTACTCGTGTAAAAAAAGGAGAGATGTTAAGCATGACAGATATTCTAGATATTCTTCAAATTCCTATAATTGGTGTAATTCCAGAAGATGCATCAGTTCTTCGTGCATCTAATCAAGGAGAATCTATAATATTAGATATGCATTCGAATGCAGGTCATGCTTATGTTGATACTGTTAATCGATTATTAGGAGAAGAACATCAGTTCCGTTTTATTGAAGAAGAAAAAAAAAGTTTTTTACAACGTTTATTCGGGAGATAGGAGTATGGCTTTATTAGATTTTTTTTTATCCCGGAACAAAAATACCGCTAATGTTGCTAAAGAAAGATTACAAATCATCGTTGCAGAACAAAGAAGATATGATAATGCACCGGATTATTTACCACAATTAAAAAGAGAAATATTATCTGTTATTTGTAAATATGTAAATATAGAACCAAATATGGTGACTGTTCAGTTAGAACAAAAAAATGAAGATATCTCTATATTAGAATTAAATATTGTTTTACCAGATTAACATTTCAAATAAAAAAAATAATTAAAAAATTAATATTAAAATATATTAAAAAAATGTAATATTCATTTCATTCAATTAATACTGAAGTATATTAAATATTTCAGTATTAATTGTTTTTTAAACTGTATATTATAATTTTTAAAAATTATTTTAAAAAATTATATAAATAATTAAGATCATCATCTTTTTTATAAAAATTCTTGTGTTCTTTAGTTTTTAATAAAACAAATGGAATTATATCTTGTGCTTCAGGAACAAAACAATAATTTTTGTTGATATTTGAAATATTTTGTAATTCAATTAGTTCAGGAATATTGCTAATTATCGTTGATGATATTTTTAAAATATTTAATTTATTTAAAATAAGTTTTTTTAATATTAAAGATTCAGTATTTTCTCCTATCCATACAGATTGTGTATTTCTTGTATATTCAGCCCAATAACATTCTTTTTTAGTTGCTTGCATTAAAACTAAAATTTTTTTTTTTATATTTTCGCCATGCTTTTTCAGCCATAATAGCTAAAGTAGAAATACTAATAATAGGAATTTTTAAACTAATTGATAAACTATGAGCAATTCCAGCAGCAATACGTATACTTGTGAAATAACCAGGTCCTTTTGTATAAGCAATATAACTTAAATCATTTAATGTTGTTTGTGTTTGAAGCAATATTTTTTGAATCATAGGTAATATAGTGATTGTATGTTTATTTTTACATTTTTCTTTTAAGTGATGAATATATTTTTTTTTATATATAGCAACTGAACAATAATCTGTAGAACTATCAATTGATAAAATTATATTAGACATATTTTTTCTCAAAGCATTAATGTAATATTATAAATAATTTGATAATTTATTAAGATAATATTTTAATTTTTTTAAATTGTATTAACATTCATCTTGATTTTTTATAATTCTTACTAAATCAATACGATATTCTGTTGCTTTTACAATATGAAAATGAAAAGGATCAATATAAATTACTTCTCCAGGAATAGGTAATTGACCTTTTTGAGCAATTAATAAACCTCCTAAAGAAGCATAATTATTTTCTTGAATTAATTTTTTAGTATTTAACAATTGTTGTAAAGAATGTAAATCTGTTTCACCTTTTACTAACCAACTATTATTTTCTTGTATAATATCAGGTGTTTCATCAGCATCTGGAAATTCTCCTGCTATAGCTTCTAACACATCTAATGGAGTAATTAATCCTTGTACTACACCAAATTCATTACTTACAATTACAAAACTACCTTGAGCTCGACGTAAAACACCAAGAAGATCAATAGGATCTAAAGTATCTGGAATAATAATAGGGGGTATTTTACTAGCAAAGGTATATACATCTATTTTTTTTTCAATGGCAATTAATAGTTCTTTAGCACGCACAATACCTATTATCTCATCTAGTTCACCTTTGCATACTGGAAATAAACTGTGTGGAGTATCTAATAATTGTATGCGAATTTCATCAATATTTTTTTCTGTATTTACCCAAGAAATATTACTTCTTGGAGTCATAATACTTCTAATAGAACGACCAGCTAGTGTTAACACACTATTGATCATATATTTTTCTTCTTCTTTAAATGTTTCTTTTTCTTTTTCAGATTCAGCAGAATTGATTTCTTTTTTATTATTTTGTGTTGCATTTTTAGTTGTTTGATTGTTATTTTTTTCTTTAATCATTAAACGTAAAATAGCTTCTGCTGCTCTTTGTCGCATAGGTCTTCTAGATTGATTTTTCATAAAATTATGACTAGCTATTTGATTAAAAATTTCAATTAGGATAGAAAATCCTATTGCAGCATATAAATAGCCTTTTGGAATACAAAATTTTAATGCTTCTGTAACTAAACTAAAACCTATCATGAGTAAAAAACTAAGACATAATACAACAACGGTTTGATGAAGATTAACAAAATTAGTTAGTTTTTTAGATGCAAACGACATAAGTATTGTTGCGATTATTACTGCCAGCATCATAATTAATAATTCATTAACCATACCAACTGCTGTTATTATTGCATCTAAAGAGAAAACTGCATCTAATATAACTATTTGAATAACTACAGCCCAAAAACCTGCATAATTTTTATTTTCTGCATTTTCATGATAATTATTTTCTAATCTTTCATGCAATTCTATTGTAGTTTTAAATAATAAAAAACAACCACCACATAAAAGAATAATGTCACGTACTGATAAAACAAAAAATTGGTTATTGATAATAGGAGAATTAAGAGTTGCTACCCAAGATATTAATGATAATAATGCTAAACGCATTACTAAAGCTAGTCCTAAACCAATTAAACGTGCTTTATCTCGTTGATTAGGAGGTAATTTTTCTGATAAAATTGCTACAAATATTAAATTATCAATCCCTAATACTACTTCTAAGACAACTAATGTTAATAATCCAGCCCAAGTTGAAAGGGCTAAAGAAAACTCCATCAGAAAACTCCGTAAAAAAAATAGGGTATATCTATATTATATAAGATTAAATGTTTTGATAAAATAGATCATAAGATGATATTTTGAGAGAATGTATTTATAAAATTATTTGTTTCAAATGATATAAAAATTAAATTGATTAATGAAAATATACATTCTACTTTTCAGAAAGATAAAAAATAAAGTCTTCTGATTTTTTTTACAGAAGACTTTGAATATTGCATTGAATTTAATTTTATTTTATATAGAAAATACATTTATTGCAGCTGGACCTTTTTGTCCATCTTGAACTTCAAATTCAACATTTTGTCCTTCAGTTAATGTTTTAAATCCATTTCCTTGAATAGACGAAAAATGAACAAAAACATCTTTACTTCCGTCTAATGGTGTAATAAAACCAAAACCTTTAGATTCGTTAAACCACTTAACTTGACCTTTAATCTTAGTCATTTGTAACATCCTTCAAAATATTTTATAGTTTTATTGTCAATAATTATGGATAAAAAGGAAACATTACTGCATGAACATGAATTTAAGATTGGCCAAGAGAAGCTTTTTTTTAACGTCTTTACTCTAAACTTTTTAATTTTAATATTCCATGCATAAACAGAATTGTAACTTATTTTTATCTTAAAAATTAATTATATAATTAAAATTTTATAATAAAAAGCATAATATTTTATATGTTAAATGATTTTTATATATAAAGTCAAGTTTAAATTTGTTTAATAAATTTATTTAAACGTATCTTCTTAATAGAAATATAAAATATATTCCTATTAAGAAGAGTATTATATTTATTTTTTTATTTACATATATTCTCGATCATGAAGTGCTTGTATTCTTTTTTCTAAAGTAGGATGTGATGAAAACAATTTAAAAAAAGAATTAGATTTTCCATTTATACAAAATGCAATCATACTATCAGATTCTTGAGGCACATGACTTAGTTTTAAATGATTTAAAGCTGAGATCATTTTTTCACGACCGACCATTTTTGCAGAACTAGCATCTGCATAAAATTCACGATGTCTAGAAAACCACATAGTAATTATGCTAGCTAGAATACCAAAAACTAATTCAAGAAAAGTAGAAATTAAAAAGTATGTGAAAGAATTTTTTTCTTCAACATTATTTTCATTACGATTATTCGATAAAATACCACTAATAATTTGTGAAAGTAGACGCGATGTAAAAATTACAAAGGTATTAATAACACCTTGAACTAATGTCATGGTAATCATATCACCATTAGCAATGTGACTAATTTCATGAGCAATAACTGCTTCTGCTTCATGTGGAGACATATTATTTAATAATCCTGTAGACACGGCAATTAAAGCAGAATTACGACGTGCTCCTGTTGCAAATGCATTCATATCAGGAGCATCATAAATTGCAATTTGAGGCATAATAATACCTTTTTGAATAGATTGTGCACGTACAGTATTAATTAACCAACTTTCTATTTCAGTTTGAGGATGAACAATAATTTGACCATTTACTGATCGTAATGCAATCCATTTAGAAAGTAGTAAAGATAAAAGTGATCCACTAAAACCAAATAAGCTTGATATAATTAACAAGCCATAAATACTATTGGACTGAATTCCTGTTACACTTAAAATCAGACCAAATATTAACATAACTGCTAAATTAGTTAATAAGAAAAGAATAATACGTATCATAAGATATTATCTTCCTCGATTAGCAACAAAAAATGTTTAAAGGAAATTTAAGTTTTAAAATATTTTAATATATAAATTTAAAAAAATCACATTATTTTTTAATGTTATGAAATTAACCTATCACATTTATCTTAATTAAGTCAAGATTGATAATTTTTTAAATCACTTTAATGAAATTCATACCAATCATGATGATCATAATAAAGTAACATATTTGCACTTTTAGGACCCCAACTTCCAGCTTCATATAATTGTAAACTATTATTTTTTTCGTGTTTCCATCCATCAATAATTGGATCTATCCATTGCCATGATGCTTCTACTTCATCACGAGAGACAAATAAAGATTGTATTCCTCTCATACTTTCTAATAATAATCTTTCATATGCATCAATTATATTTTTAGAATTACTTTGATTGATATTATTATTAGATTTTAATTGAAGAATTTCTAATTTATATTTATTTTTTAAACTTGGCATTTTATTTAAAATATCATATTGAATATTTGCATTAGGTTCCAAACGTATGATTAATTTATTTGATAATAATTCTGTATTAGAATAGTTAAACAAGTGTATAGGATTTTTTTTAAAAACAATAACTATTTCAGAATATTTATGTGCTAAACGTTTTCCTGTTCTTAAATAAAATGGCACACCAGACCATTTTTCATGATTTAAATATATTTTCATAGCAACAAATGTTTCAGTTTTACTATTTGTATTTGCACCATTTTCTTCTAAATAAGAAGATACTTTTTTATTTTTAATTAATCCAGAAGAATACTGTCCTCGAACAGTATATTTATTTATATTATCAGTATTAATAGGATTAAGTGTACGTAATATTTTCACTTTTTCATTTCTAATAGTGTCAGATTGAATATTTTTAGGTTGATCCATAGTTATAATTGTTAATATTTGCAAAAGATGGTTTTGAACCATATCTCTTGTTTGTCCTATTTTATCAAAATAGTTCCATCGATCTTCAATTCCTACTTCTTCAGAGACAGTAATTTGAATATGATCAATGGTCTTATTGTTCCAATCATGAAATAATAATGAATTAGCAAAACGTAAAGCAAAAAGATTAAGTATTGATTCTTTTCCAAGATAGTGATCAATACGAAAAATTTGTTTTTCTGAAAAATATTTAGAAATTTGATTATTAATTTTTTGAGATGTTTTTAAACAAATTCCTAATGGTTTTTCGAGAATAATACGTGATGAAGGAAAATTTAAATTTGTATTTCCTAAACCTGAAAAAATTGCATGTAATGTTTCAGGAGGGATCGCACAATAATAAATTATTATATTATTTTTTTGTTCTAATATTTTTTTTAATCTAGAAAAATGTAATATTTCATTAACATCAATATTACAAAAAATTATACGAGCACTAAATTTTTTCCAAATGTTCTCTTGAATTGTTTCTTTTAAAAAATTTTTTATTTCTGTTTTTTTGATGTTTATATAATCTTCTGTGCTCCAGTTAGCACGTCCTGTGGCAATAATACGCATATTTTCATGTAATTTTTTCGATTTTTCTAATTTATATAAAGCAGGTAATAATTTTCTTTTTGTTAAGTCTCCTTTAGCACCAAAAATGACTAAATCACAAGCCTGATTTTGTTCTGTTATCATAGTATTCTCTTTTTTTAAAAATTTGAATATAAATTGCAAATATTTAATATAATAATTAAAAAAAATATTTTGCTTATGACAAAACTATTAAAATGTTGTTTATTAGTATAATTTTGTATATATATTTTTTTTTTAAAATATAATATCATTTAATAATATTTTTTGTTTGAAGTTAATAATGATATTTTACTAAATAACTTAATAAATGAAAAAGAAATATTTTATATTGTTTCTTAGATAGTTTATATAAAATAATAAAAGTTATTTTAAAAATATTTTTTAAAGGTATATTTTATGTTAAATCGATTAAGAAGAACAAAAATTATAGCTACTTTAGGTCCTTCTACAGATATAAATAATAATCTTGAAAAAATTATTCGATCTGGCGCAAATGTATTGCGATTTAATTTTTCTCATGGTTCAGCAAATGAACATCGGTTGAGAGCAAATCAAGTAAAAACAATTATGCGAAATTTAAATTGTCATATTGCATTACTTGGTGATTTACAAGGACCTAAAATTCGTATTTCTAAATTTAAAAATAATCACATTCTTTTACATGTTGGTGATATTTTTATTTTAGATGCGATGTTAGAAAATAATCTTGGAACTCAAGAACGAGTAGGAATTGATTATAAACAGTTATCACATGATTTAGAAATCAATGATATATTATTATTAGATGATGGTAGAATACAGTTAAAAGTAATTAAGGTAGCACATCATGAAATAATTACAAAAGTAATTATAGGTGGTCTTCTTTCAAATAATAAAGGTATTAATAAATTAGGTGGTGGTTTATCTGCTGATGTTTTAACTGATAAAGATAAAAAAGATATCATCCTTGCAACAGAAATTGATGTAGATTATTTAGCAATATCTTTTCCTAGATGTAGTGAAGATTTAAAACAAGCACGACAATTGGCTGAAAAATCTGGAAGCAATGCCAAGATTATTGCAAAAATAGAGCGCGCAGAAGCGGTAATTAATCAACATGTAATAGAAGATATTATTTTAGCATCAGATGCTATTATGATTGCTAGAGGAGATTTGGGAGTAGAAATCGGTGATTATGAACTTGCAGGTGTTCAAAAACAATTAATTAGAACATCTAGACAATTAAATAAAATAGTTATTACAGCAACACAAATGATGGAATCTATGATTACGAATCCATTACCTACTCGTGCAGAAGTAATGGATGTTGCTAATGCTGTTTTAGATGGCAGTGATGCTGTGATGCTCTCAGCAGAAACGGCATCAGGTAAATATCCATCAGAAACTGTTATAAAAATGGCAAAAATTTGTCAAGGTGCAGAAAAAGTTCCAAGCATTAATGTATCTAGACATCGTCTTAATATACAATTTAATGATATTGAAGAAGCAGTTGCTATGTCAGCCATGTATGTTGCTAATCATTTAAAAGGTATTAAAGCTATTATTATTATGACAGAATCTGGAAAAACTGCACTTATGACATCTAGAATTACATCAGGATTACCTATTTTTGCTTTATCCAAAAATACAAAAACATTAAAATTAGCAACTTTATATCGTGGTGTTACACCAATATATTTTAATAGTAAAAATGATGGATTTAAATCTTCTCAAGAAGCAATTACGCTTTTATGCAATAAAGGTTTTTTATTTAGTGGTGACTTAGTTATTATTACGCAAGGCGATATTATGGGAAAGATAGGTAAAACTAATACTAGTAGAATTTTAAAAGTTGCATAATCATAAAATACAGTACTAACTATTTCACAGTATATATTTAATTAATATTAAGTCTAATATAAAAATATTTTAAAATATTTATTTTATTTATTATTTTATAATATACACATTTTTATATTGAAGTTCTTCTTGTTAAAGAAATCAGATTTTTATAAATAAGTATCTAATGATTTATTAATGTATTTATATTTTTTTTAAACTATATTTTATTTTAAAATCAAAAAAGTTAATTAAGTAAATAAAATTTACAGACTAGTTGTATTCAGAAAGTTAATTATATAAAATATATCTTCAAAGATATTAAAGATTTAGTATAATCTACATATTTTTTTAATAATTTTTAATTTAATTTTATAACTAATAATATTAATATATTTTTTGTGCAGTTAGTATGTAATTTAATTTTCAAAAATTTTAATTTTAAGATAAGTTATATTTATCACAATTTTTAAAAAATATATTTTTTTCAAATATAAGTTATAAGACATGTGTAAATTTATTCAATTAAAAAATATCTATGTGAATTTATCTAATCGTTCTATACTTACTAATATAACGTTATCTGTATATTCTAATCAAGTTTTAACATTGATTGGTCCAAATGGAGCAGGTAAATCGACTTTAATACGCGTAATTTTAGGACTGATAAAACCTAATTCTGGTTCAATTGTTCGTCAACGTCATTTAGCTATTGGATACATACCTCAAAAGTTATCTTTAAATACTTTATTACCAATTACAGTAAATCGCTTTATGCAATTATCTCAAATAAAAAATAATATAAATATATCAAACATATTAGAACGTGTAAATGCAAACATGTTAAAAAATAGGCAATTACAAGAGTTATCTGGAGGAGAAACACAGAGAATTCTTTTAGCAAGAGCTTTATTGAATCATCCTAATCTAATTGTTTTAGATGAACCTATGCAAGGATTAGATGTGATGGGGCAATTGACTTTATATAAATTAATTAATGATATTCGTCATGATTTACAATGTTCAGTGCTCATTGTATCTCATGATTTAAATTTTGTAGCAGCTAAAACAGATAATGTGATTTGTTTGAATAATCATATTTGTTGTTCTGGAACACCGGAAACTGTACGCAATAATTTAGAATTTATTTCTATTTTTGGATTAAAAGGTTTTAAAGATTTAGCATTTTATCAACATAATCATAATCATATTCATGATTTTTGAATAAATTTTAGTAAAAAAAGAGCAATTATATGTTTAAACTGATTTTTTTAGGATGGTTAACAGGTATAGTTCTTTCTTTAACTACAGCACCATTAGGTTCATTTATTTTATGGCGACGTATGTCTTCTTTTGGTGATACCTTATCGCATTCTTCTCTTTTAGGTATCGCGATATCTATCATATTTAATATTAGCTCATTTTTTACATTGTTTCTTCTTATGAGTATACTTGCAATTATTTTAGCTTGGTTAGAAAAATTATTACCGTTTTCTATAGAAACAATATTAAGTATAATTTCACACAGTGCACTATCTTTGGGTATTATTCTTATGAGTGTAATATCAGCTAATCATAAGGAAGATATTACACATTATTTATTTGGAGATCTTTTATCTGTAACAGGATATGATTTGATAATTATTTTCATAAATAGCATAATTATATCAACTATTTTATATTGTCGTTGGCATTATATTTTATCTGCAACTATTAATGAAGAATTAGCTCAAATAGATGGTATAAATGTTTTTTATGCTCGTTTAACGATTATGTTAATGATTGCATTAAATATTTCTATATCTATTAAATTTGTAGGTGCATTACTCATTACTTCTTTACTGATCATTCCACCTGCAGCAGCGCAACATTTTTCTGATTCACCAGAAAATATGGTAATTATTTCTATTTTAATTAGTATGATTTCTGTAACGGGAGGAATTATATGTTCTCTTTATTTACATATACCAGCTAGTCCATCTATTGTACTATTTTCTTCTGGTTTATGTATTTTAAGTAATATAAGAAAATATTTTGTATAAGAAAATATGTTTTTAAAAATAAAATTTATATTATAATTTTTTTGATATTTGTATAGATAATTCTTGTAATATTGAATTTTCAACTATACTAGGAGAATCAGTCATTAAACAAGTTGCTGATGTTGTTTTAGGAAATGCAATGACGTCTCTAATATTATTACTTTTTGTTAATAGCATGACAATTCTATCTAATCCTAAAGCTATTCCTGCATGTGGAGGGGCTCCATATTGTAATGCTTCTATTAAAAAACCAAACTTTTCATATTGAATAGATTTTTTAATTCCAATTAAATTAAATACTTTTTTTTGTATTTCAACATTATGAATTCGAACTGAACCTCCACCAATTTCATAACCATTTATTACAAGATCATAACTATCTGAAATAGCAAGATCTGGTGCATTATTTAATAGTTCTATATCCATATTTTTCATAGCTGTGAACGGATGATGAACAGAAGATAGTTTTCCATGAACATTTCTATTAAACATAGGAAAATCAATAATCCATACAGGTTTCCAATTATTTTTATCAGTAATATTTAGATCATTTCCTAGTTTTAAACGTAACATGTGAAGAGATTTGTTAACAATATAATCTTCATCAGCTATTAAAAATAAAATATCTCCAATTTTTGCCTGACTTTTTTTGATTATTTTTTGTAATATTTTAGCATCTAATATATTTTTCATAGAACTAGATATATTTTGATGATTGAAGCTATCATTTGTGATTTTAATATAAAATAATTTTTTTGCACCATATTCTTTTACATATTCTACATAATTATTAATTTTTTTTCGACTTAAATATGCACCTTGAGGGATACATAATAATGCAATACGATTATTTTTTTTAATATTGATATTAAAAAAAATAATATATTTTTCATGTTTGAATATATTATATACGTCAATAATTTTAATTGGATTTCTTAAATCTGGTTTATCTGATCCATATTTCTTAATTGCTTCATGAAAAGACATTACAGGAAATTTTTGCAAATTAAAATTGATAATTTGTGACCAAAGTTTTATGATCATTTTTTCTATTAAATGACGTAATTTTTTTGCATTCATAAAAGATACTTCGATATCAATTTGTGTGAATTCTGGCTGACGATCTGAACGCAAGTCTTCATCACGAAAACATTTGACGATTTGATAATATTTATCAATACCAGAAATCATTAATATTTGCTTGAATAACTGTGGAGATTGCGGTAATGCATAAAATTTTCCATGATGATTACGACTAGGTACTAAGTAATCTCTAGCACCTTCAGGTGTAGATTTTGTCAAAAGAGGTGTTTCAATATCTAAAAAATTTGCTTTTGTTAAAAATCGTCTTATTAAATAAGTTATTTGATTTCTTTTTTTTAGATTATCTAAAATTTTTAAGTTACGTAAATCTAAATATCTATATTTCAGTCTTAAATCATCATTATTATTATTTGTATAATTTATTGGCAAATTTTCTGAATGATTTAAAACGTTTAATACATGTGCTAAAATTTCTATTTCTCCAGTTTTCATATTGATATTTATACTTTTTTCTGATCTTTTTTGAACTATTCCAGTAATTTGAATACAAAATTCATTTTTTAAATTTAAAGCTTGTTTAAAGATTGTTTTATTTTTTAGCTTAAAAATAATTTGAATTAAACCTGTATAATCTCTCATATCAACAAAAATAAAATGTCCAAAATTTCGTATTTTATTAACCCATCCACATAATATGACTGTTTGATTTACATGATTTATTCGAATATTTCCACAATATTGAGTACGCATAAGTTTTCTTTAATATTTTCTTATTCTTTAATAAGAATAGTTGAATGAATTTTTTTAAAGTAGATTATTAAAAGATAAGTTTTTAGGAGATGAATGTTATTTTAGAATATAATTGATTTTTTAGATATTAATTATGTTTTTAAAAATAATAATAATATTAACGACTTCTGAAAATAATTCTTCCTTTAGTTAAATCATATGGAGTTAATTCGACAGTTACTTTATCTCCCGTTAATATTCTAATATAATTTTTTCTCATTTTTCCTGAAATATGGGCAGTAATAATGTGTTTATTTTCTAATTCTACACGAAACATAGTATTTGGCAATGTATCTATTACTGTTCCTTGCATTTCAATGTTTTCTTCTTTAGACATTTTCTACTCATTAAAAATGTAATATAATATCATTAATATTATCAGATACTAGTCGTCTTGACTAGTATATTTTATAATACATGAAAATAAAAATAATTTTAAACTAATGAATTTATATAGCGTTCACTATCTAAAGCAGCCATACAACCACTAGCGGATGATGTAATTGCTTGTTTATATACATGATCAATGACATCTCCTGCTGCAAATATACCAGGTATACTTGTTTCTGTATAGTTTCCATGTATACCTTGTTTTACTTCAATATAACCATTTTTCATTTTTAATTCATTTTTAAATACATTTGTATTTGGAATATATCCAATAGCTATAAATAATCCAGAGACTTTAATTTTTAATGTTTTTGTTAGTTGATTGTTTTTATTTTGAATTAATACATGTGTAACTCCATTAAAATCTCCTAATATTTGTGTTACAGTAGAATTAAAGTAAGTAATAATTTTTTTACTTTTTATTTTTTTTTCTAATCGATCTAATAAAATTTTTTCAGCGCTAAATTGCATACGTCGGTGTATTAAATGTACTTTTTGAACAAAATTTGATAAATATAATGTTTCTTCTATAGCTGTATTTCCTCCGCCTACTACTGCAACTTCTTGGTTTTTATAAAAAAATCCATCACATACAGCACATGTTGAAACCCCCTTTCCTTTAAACAATTTTTCTGATTCTAATCCTAAATATCTTGGAGTAGCTCCAGTAGCAATAATTACTGCATCTGTAGTATATTGATATTTTTCTCCTTTTAAGTAAAAAGGTTTTTTTGTAAAATTGACTTCTGTTATATTATCAGATATTACTTTAGTATTCAGTTGTTTAGCGTGTTGATACATTCTATTCATTAATCCTGAACCACTTATTTTTTCTATATCTCCAGGCCAATTCTCAATTTCATTGGTATTCATTAACTGTCCTCCTGGATTATTTCCAGTAATCAAAATTGGATTTAAATTTGCTCTTGAAGCATATATTCCAGCAGTATATCCCGCTGGACCAGAACCTAAAATAATGATTTTATTATGTTTTATACTATTCATATGATATTTTTTATAAAATAAATGTTTTTATGATTAATTTGACTATCATACAATAAATATTATTATTTTTGCATATTGATTATTAATTTTTTTAAGAAAATAGTTTTTAAAAACAATAATATAATCATATTATATTGATAATTTTGATCATAATAATTATTTATGATAAAAATATTTTAATTATTTGAATTTTGTAAAATACATACTAATTTCAATATTTAATTCAAAATTATTAAAATTCATTATTCAATAATGTATTATCTTTGTTATGAATAAATTATAAAATAAATTGTTTTAAATATTTTTTATAATTTTAAAAGAGAAAACATATTATGTTAAATCCATACTTATTAAGAAATGAATTACATTTAGTCGCTCAAAAATTATTAAAAAAAGGTTATGTGTTAGATGTTAAAGAAATATCTTCGATGGAAAATTATCGAAAAAAATTACAAATTGAAACTGAAAATTTACAGTTTAAACATAATTCATTATCAACTTTACTTAAGCAATCTAAAGATAATACAAATCAACGGTTAATTTTAAAAAATACTCTTATAGAATCATCAAAAAATTTACACAATCTCAAAATTCAACTAAATAATTTAAAAGAGAAAATTTATAATTTTTCTATGTGTATTCCTAATATTCCTGCCGATGATGTTCCAGAAGGTAACTCTGCAATTTATAATAAAACAATTTCGTACTGGGGTAAAAAGAGAAAATATAATTTTATTATTAAAGATCATGTAGAAATAGGTAAAAAGTTTCAAGAATTAGATTTAGAATCTTCAGCTGAAATATCAGGATCACGATTTGTTGTTATGCGTGGTAAAATTGCTCTTTTACATCGAGCACTAATTCAATTTATGTTAGATTTACATACTTTAAATCATGGTTATATAGAAACATATGTACCTTATTTAGTACATCCTAAAGCTTTATATGGAACTGGACAATTACCTAAATTTAGTAATGATTTGTTTCATGTAACAATTTTAAATGAAAAAAAATATATATTAATTCCTACTGGGGAAGTACCATTAACTAATTTAGTTTATAATAAAATAATAAATGAAAATGATTTACCTATTATGTTAACTGCACACACGCCTTGTTTTCGTTCAGAAGCATCTTCGTATGGAAGAGATACTAGAGGATTAATTCGATTACACCAATTTGATAAAGTAGAATTAGTTCAAATAGTTAAACCAAATAAATCTATGGAAGCATTAGAAATATTAACTAATCATGCTGAAAAAGTATTACAACTATTAGATTTGCCATATAGAAAAATACTATTATGTACAGGAGAAATGGGTTTTTCTTCTATTAAAACTTATGATTTAGAAGTTTGGTTTCCTGCACAAGAAAAATATAGAGAAATTTCTTCTTGTTCTAATATGCACGATTTTCAAGCACGTCGTATGAAAGCCCGTTATAAAAAAAAATCTGAACAAAAAAATTTTTTTGTACATACATTAAACGGTTCTGGTTTAGCAATAGGAAGAACATTAGCTGCGATTTTAGAAAATTATCAGCATGCTGATGGTCGTGTAGAAATTCCTAAAATTCTTCAAAAAAAATATATGCAAGGATTAGAATTTATAAATTAATTGTAAATATCATAATAATAATATAATCGGGTGAAAGAATGAGTACAATTTATAATTTTAGTGCTGGTCCAGCTATGATGCCAAAAGATGTACTTTTGCAGGCTCAAGAAGAATTTCAGAATTGGAATAAATTAGGTTGTTCTATTATGGAAATAAGCCATCGTAGTGAAGAATTTATACAAGTTGCTATTGAAGCAGAAAAAGATTTAAGAGACTTATTAAATATACCTGATGATTTTAAGGTATTATTTTGTCAAGGTGGTGCCAGAGGACAATTTTCTGCTGTTCCTATGAATTTATTGCATCATGTTAAAAAAACAGATTATATAAATAGTGGTTATTGGTCTAATTGTGCTTTTATAGAATCAAAAAAATATTGTATTCCTAATACTATCTTAATTAAAAAAAAACATAATGAAAAAATATTTTTATTACCAATGAGTCAATGGGAAATTAATAAAGATTCAGCATATATTCATTATTGTCCTAATGAGACTATAGATGGATTATCGATTTATGAAGAACCATTATTTGAAAAAAAAGTGATTATTGCAGATTTTTCATCTTGTATTTTATCTCGTGTAATTAATATTAGAAATTATGATCTAATTTATGCGGGTGCACAAAAAAATATTGGTCCTTCAGGAATAACAATAATTATTATTCGAAAAAATATGATAAGATTTTTATCAAAAATATCACCGTCTATTTTAGATTATAAAATAATATCGGAACATCAATCTATGTTTAATACACCACCTACATTTGCTTGGTATTTATCTGGGTTAGTTTTTAAATGGCTTAAAAAAAAAGGAGGTTTAAAAAATATTGAAAAATTAAATAAAAAAAAATCAGATTTATTATATAAAAAAATAGATGATAGTGATTTTTATATTAATAATATTAATAATATGAATAGATCAATGATGAATGTAATATTTTATTTAAAAAATCCTAAATTAAATCAAATTTTTTTGGAAGAAGCGACTAAATCAGGTTTAAATTATTTAAAAGGACATCGTATCGTCGGAGGTATGCGTGCATCAATTTATAATGCTATGCCATTAGAAGGAGTTCAAGCTTTAATAAAATTTATGTCTTATTTTGAAAATCGATATGGATAAAAACTATATATTTAATTTTTTAAAAAACATTATTGTCATTTTTAATTGAATAAAGTGTAGGTTTATTATGCAAAATTTTTTTGATTTAAAACCAATGTCATATGTGAATGGAACTATTTATTTACCAGGTTCTAAAAGTATTTCAAACAGAGTTTTATTAATTGCTTCTATGGCAAAAGGTACAACTTATTTAACGAATTTATTAGATAGTCATGATACTCAATATATGTTAAATGCTTTAAAAACATTAGGTATAAATTATAATTTATCTGATAATAAAACAACTTGTTGTATTAAAGGTATAGGTCAATCTTTTAATTTATCTCAATCATATTCTCTATATTTAGGAAATGCAGGTACTGCTATTCGACCACTACTTGCTGCTTTATCTTTAAATAACAATAACATATATTTTAATGGCGATGATAGAATGCATGAAAGACCTATTAAAGATCTTATAGATGCATTAAAACAAGGAGGAGCAGTTATAGAATATGAAAAAAATATTGGATATCCTCCAATACGAACAAAAGGTGGTTTTGTTGGTGGTTCAATTACCTTGAATAGTAATATTTCTAGTCAATTTTTAACTGCATTATTAATTAGTTCCCCACTTGCTTCAAAAGATACAACTATTTATATTAAAAAAAGTTTAATTTCAAAACCTTATATTGATATTACGTTAAATTTAATTAAATCTTTTGGAGTAAATATTACACATGATTCTTATAATATTTTTTATATTAAAGGCAATCAAGAATATATTACACCAGGTGAATATATCATTGAAGGAGATGCGTCTTCAGCATCTTATTTTTTAGCTGCTGCAGCTATTAAAGGTGGTAGAGTTAAAGTGGTTGGTGTTGGCAAAAAAAGTATTCAAGGTGATATAAATTTTGCTCATATATTAGAAAAAATGGGAGCAAAAATTTTTTGGGAAGATTATTCTATCACTTGTGTACATAATACATTAACATCAATAGATTTAGACATGAATCATATTCCTGACAGTGCTATGACCATTGCTATAGTAGCGCTGTTTTCTAAAGGTACTACTATTATTAGAAATATATATAATTGGAGAGTAAAAGAAACTGATCGTTTATCTGCTATGACTAAAGAATTAAGAAAAGTAGGTGCTATAGTCAAAGAAGGAAAAGATTTTTTATCGATTTCTCCACCGAAAATATTTAAATATTCTAATATTGAGACTTATAACGATCATCGTATAGCTATGTGTTTTTCACTTATATCTTTATCTGGAATTGGTGTGAAAATACTTAATCCTGATTGTGTTTCAAAAACATTTCCAAATTATTTTAAAAATTTTTTATCTATTTGTCACAATTAAAGTCTTTATACATTTAAAAACATTATAAATGATTTTACTAATACTATTGTTGTTGTATTTTGATAATAGAGTTAAATTATATCATAATAAAAATATAGTTATTTTTTTAAATGTTACATAATATATTTTATTGATTTTTTCTATTAGTATTTATTAAATAGTATTAAAATCATAGTTTTTACATTAAATTATAAAGTCTTTTAAGTCATATAACTACTCTAAAAAAACATAATTAAATCAATTATTTTCTTTTTGATATAGATCAAAAATGATATAATATTAAATTCTATGTATATGATCTTATCAGAATTTATTGTATTTTTCATAACAAGTACTTTAAAAAAATTACAATAGAATTATTTCTAAATTCATAGTATTTGAAAATAATAGACTCTTTAATAAGGATTATTATAAGATAATATAAAATAAGATTATTTTGACATGAAGTTAAAATAAACACATAATAAAAAATTCGTAATATTATTAATATGAATGAATCTTTTGCTCAATTATTTGAAGAATCGCTCAAAGAGATTAAGACTCGACCAGGTTCAATTATTCGGGGTATTATTGTTTCAATAGAAAAAGATATGGTATTAGTTGATGCAGGTCTAAAATCTGAATCAGCAATTCCTGTTGAACAATTTAAAAATGCTCAAGGTGTTTTAGATATTAATGTGGGAGATACAATTGATGTTGCTTTAGATGCTATTGAAGACGGTTTTGGTGAAACGTTATTATCGCGTGAAAAAGCAAAACGTCATGAAGCATGGTTAATATTAGAAAAAGCTCATGAAAATTCAGAAACAGTTACTGGAATTATTAATGGAAAAGTAAAAGGCGGTTTTACTGTTGAATTAAATGATATACGTGCATTTTTACCTGGTTCTCTAGTTGATGTACGTCCAGTACGAGAAACAATACATCTTGAAGGAAAAGAATTAGATTTTAAAGTTATTAAATTAGATCAAAAACGTAATAACGTTGTTGTTTCACGTCGAGCTGTGATTGAATCAGAAAACAGTGCAGAACGAGAACAATTATTGGCAAATTTACAAGAAGGAATTCATGTTAAGGGAGTAGTTAAAAATTTAACAGATTACGGAGCTTTTGTAGATTTAGGTGGAGTTGATGGTCTTTTACATATTACTGATATGGCTTGGAAACGAGTTAAGCATCCAAATGAAATAGTAAATGTAGGTGATGAAATTCAAGTAAAAATTTTAAAATTTGATAGAGAAAGAACACGCGTTTCATTAGGATTAAAACAACTTGGTGAAGATCCATGGATCGCTATTTCTAAACGTTACCCAGAATCTACTAAACTTAGCGGACGTGTAACAAATTTAACAGATTATGGTTGCTTTGTTGAAATTGAAGAAGGAGTAGAGGGTTTAGTTCATGTGTCTGAAATGGATTGGACTAATAAAAATATTCACCCATCTAAAGTAGTTTCTGTTAATGACGTAGTAGAAGTAATTGTTTTAGATATTGATGAAGAACGTCGAAGAATTTCTTTAGGATTAAAACAATGTAAAACTAATCCTTGGAAAGAATTTTCAGAAACACATGTAAAAGGTATTCGTGTTATTGGAAAAATTAAATCTATTACAGATTTTGGTATTTTCATTGGATTAAATGGAGGAATTGATGGATTAGTACATTTATCTGATATTTCTTGGACTATACCTGGTGAGGAAGCAGTAAAAAAATATAAAAAAAATGATGAAATTTCTGCTGTTGTTCTACAAGTAGATGCTGAAAGAGAACGTATATCTTTAGGAATTAAACAATTAGAAGACGATCCCTTTAATTTATATATTGCTAATTGTAAAAAAAATGAAATTATTATGGGACAAGTTAAATCTATTGATAACAAACATATAATCGTGCAATTAACTGAATCACATATAGAAGGGATAATAAAATTATCTGATATCTCCCGTGTAAATTGCGAACAAATCATTAATAAATTACAAATAAAAGATAAAATATCAGTTAAATTATCTAGTTTTGATCGAAAAAATAGAGTCATTTATTTAACTATTTGTGTTCCTGATCCTAATGAACAAAAAAATATTGCACCAATATCTAATAATCAAACAAAAAATGATAATTTTTCTAATGTTATGACTGCGGCATTTAAAGCTGCTAAAAATACTGAATAGATATTTTGTATAAAAAAATAAATATTATTTTAATAATAGTAAAATAAGTAAAAATCATATATTGTAAGCTATATAAACCGTAGAGGTTATATGACGAAGTCAGAATTATTTACAAAAATTGCTCAAAATAAAATTAATATTTCTAATAAAATCATAAAATATGCTATAAAAGAAATGTTAGAATATATGACAACGTCATTAGTAGTAGGCAAAAGAATTGAAATTCGAGGATTTGGTAGTTTTTCTTTACATTATCGTGCTTCACGTATCGGTCGAAATCCTAAAACTGGGAAAATAGTACAATTACACCCAAAATATGTAACTTATTTTAAACCAGGAAAACAATTACGCAATCGAGCTAATATATATAAGTAATATGTTTTACAATCTTTATAGTAGAAACTAAGTTAATACATTTTATTTTTTATAAAAAAAACTTAGTTTCTATATTAGTTTCTATAACACATATTAAATATAAGGTACCAATGAACAAATTTTTAATTGTAGCTAACTGGAAATTAAATGGAAGCATAAATATGATTTCTAGTTTTTTTGAATATATAAAATTACATGCATCAATTTATTTAGAAAAAAATGTTATTGTTATTGCTCCTCCTACTATATATTTAGAACGAGTTTATAGAAAAATAGCTAAAATAAATATTTTTCTTGGTGCTCAAAATGTAGATATTAATTTAAAAGGGGCATTTACTGGCGAAACTTCTATTACAATGCTTAAAGAAATAGGTGTAAAATATGTTATTGTTGGTCATTCTGAAAGACGTTTATGGCATCATGAAAATAATGATATTATTTCGAAAAAAATATATTTAATTAAAAAATTTAACTTAATACCTATTTTATGCATAGGTGAAACAAAATATGATAGAGATCATGGTAAGACTATAACAATTATAAAAAAACAATTAGATGATATAATAGCAATATTAGGAAAATTAGTATTTCAAAATATAGTGATTGCTTATGAGCCTATTTGGGCTATCGGAACAGGTTTAGCAGCTGATCCAAAAAATATACAATTAATACATAAATTTATAAAAAATTATGTTAGAATTTATGATTCATCTATTAAAAATATCTTAGTCCAATATGGAGGTTCTATTAATCAAAAAAATGTAAAATCATTTATTAGTCAACCAGATATAGATGGTTTATTGATTGGTAGTGCATCTTTAAATGCTGAAGAATTTTTTAAAATCATACAAATTTCTCATAATTTTTTAAAAAATAAAATTAGTTATTATAAATATTTTTATATATCCAACCACCTAAATTAACTCCTACAATTGGACAAATATTAGGTATAAAAGAATATAAAATATTATTATTTCCTCCAGTAAACGATAAAGTACCCCATCCCATTAAACTTAAAAATATCTTAGGACCTAAATCTCGCGCTGGATTTAAACTGATATTACTAAATGGATTTATAACTAAATTAATTATACATATTACGCAACCTATGAGCATCGGTATCATAAATTTGTATTTTAAAAAAAAAATATATTTTTTTTTATTTAATTCTAATAAAATAATGATGAAAAGAATATTTGAAATTATCTCTATTATAGAATCATATATAACACTTTTATGATAATTAGGGTACACACAAAAAATATAAGCTAAATCCATACTTTCTATTGTACCTATAATAATATTATGTTTTTTTATAAATGCATTTAAAGTATGACTAAAAAAATAATATACAATAATAGTAAAACAAAAAGAACCTAATATTTGAGAAATAACATAAGGTAATACTTTTTTTTTATTAAACTTAGAAAATAACCAAAAGAAAATAGTAATAGCTGGATTTAAATGGGATCCAGATGTTGTAGAAGTAAAATATATTGAAATTGCAACGCTTAAACCCCAAATACAACTAATTTCTAATTGATTCAATTTAATATTGGTTAATTTTGAAACAGCTAAACAGCTAAGACCAAAAAATATTATTACACCTGTACCTAAAAACTCAAAAATACATTTTTTTATGATATTTTTTTTTCTACAAATATTCATTTTAAATAACCTATATTATCTTTTTTAAATAGATCATATTAAAATTAGAGCGCCGGAAACACCGGCACTAATTTTATATTAGTATAGTTTTTTAGCAGTCATCAATAATTCTTTTTTAAAAATATATTTCATATTTTTTAATGCATTTTCAATGTCGTTAAAAACTATTTTATCATTTTTTATTCCTACACATTTACCTTTATAACCTTTTAATAATAATTCTACTGAATAAGCTCCCATTCTTGAAGCTAATATGCGATCATAAGCTCCAGGCGATCCACCTCTTTGAATATGTCCAAGAATTGTAGCTCTAGTTTCACGTTTTGTTTGATGTTCAATATATTCTGCTAATTCTTTTACATCACAAATACATTCTGTAATTGCAACGATAGCATGTTTTTTACCTTTAGTAATTCCTGCTTGTATTTCCAGAACTAATTCTTCTTTTTTGAAATGTATTTCTGGTAAAACAATAAACTCACATCCACCAGCAATAGCTGCAGATAAAGTTAGATCACCACAATATCTACCCATAACTTCAACTATAGAAATACGTTGATGAGAAGAAGAAGTATCTCTTAATCTATCTATTGCTTCAACAACTGTTTGTAAAGCTGTAAAATAACCTATTGTATAATCAGTACCTGGAACATCATTATCAATAGTACCTGGTAAACTAATGCATGAAATACCCATGTCTGTTAATTTTTTAGCTCCTATATAAGAGCCATCTCCTCCAATTACAACAAGAGCATCTATTTTTCTTTTTTTAATATTTTGTACTGCAATAGCACGTATATGTTCTTGACAAAAATCAGAAAATCTTGCAGAACCTAAAAATGTTCCACCTCGATTAATCATATCAGATACACTATATCTATCAAGCATGACCATTCTATTTTCATATAAACCTAAATATCCATCATAAATTCCAAAAACTTCTAATTTTTCACTCAGTGCTGTTCTAACGACTCCTCTAATTGCGGCGTTCATACCTGGAGCATCACCACCGCTAGTTAAGACGCCAATTTTTTTAATCATTAGAACCTCTTATTTTGACTTCTATAAAAATTTGATTTGTTTATTTTTTAAATAATTTTAATTATCTTCTTGTTTAAAATTCATATTTTATACTGAAAATATATCAATTTATTAAAATTTTTAGATATAGATATAATGAAAAATATTTTTATATAAATTGAATACTGATTTAATTTAGATTAATGAGATGTAAATAAGCAAATAATATATACTTATTTTAAGTAATACCATTGAATAAGAGAATTATTTTGATTAAACTCTAAAACAATAGGTACAGCAGTTGGAATATTTAATTTTATAATGTCCTTATTTGTGATGTTGTTTAAATATTGAATTAAAGCACGTAAAGAATTCCCATGAGCAACAATAAGTATTTTTTTATTATTTTTTAATTGAGGATAGATAACTGTTTTCCAATAAGGAATAACTCTTTTCGATGTCATTTCTAAACTTTCACCTAAAGGAATATCAGAAATATTTAAATTAGAATAACGTAAGTCGTTTCCTGGAAAACGTTTATCTTGTATATCAATTTTAGGTGGAATAATATTAAAACTTCTTCTCCATAAAAGAACTTGTTTTTCTCCATATTTTTTAATTACTTCATCTTTATTTAATCCTTCTAAAGCTCCATAATGTCTTTCATTTAAACACCAGGATTTTTTTACTAAAATCCAATTTTGATTTAATTCATCTAAAATATATCGTAAAGTATAAATTGCTCTTTTTAATACAGATGTATATGCATAATCAAAAGAAAATTTATTTTTTTTTAATAAAATAGCTGCAGATTTTGCTTCATTTTTTCCATTTTCTGATAATGTCGCATCATACCATCCAGTAAATTTATTTAATTCATTCCAAATACTTTGACCATGTCTAATTAAGACTACTTTATTACTTTTCATTTTTTTCTCTTGTTATTTTTTTTGTTTGAACATTTTATTATTTTTTTGATTAATGATTAAATAATTTAATAGCATTAAAATATTAAAATGCTTTGGTAAAATTATACATTGATTAAAATTCGAACAAAATCTTCTAATATATTTTTTATAGCAATTAAAAAACCAACAGATTCTTTGCCGTCTATTAAACGATGATCATATGATAATGCTAAATACATCATTGGAAGAATTTCAATTTTTTCATTTATAACTACTGGACGTTTTTGAATAACATGCATACCTAATATAGCTGCTTGGGGAGGATTAATGATAGGAGTAGACATTAAAGATCCAAAAATACCACCATTAGTAATAGTAAAATTTCCACCTGTTAATTCTGTAATATTCAATTTATTCTCATAACCTTTAATAGATAATTCCTTTATTTTTTTTTCTATATCCGACATGGTCATATTTTCAACATTTTTTAATACAGGTGTAATTAAACCTCTTGGTGTTGAAATAGCAATATTTATATTAAAATTTTTATAAAATACTATATCTGTTTCATCTATATAAGCATTAATTTGCGGAAATTGTTTTAACGCTTCTACTGTGGCTTTAACAAAAAAAGACATAAATCCCATACGAATACCATGTTTTTTTTTAAAATCTTCACCATACTTTTTTCTTAAAGTGATTATAGGATTCATATTTACTTCATTAAAAGTTGTTAGCATAGCTGTATTATTTTTGCTATCTAATAATCTTTTTGCAATAGTTTGTCTTAATTGAGTCATTTTGACTCTTTTTGTAATATTATTATTTAATGTAACTTCATTTAATTTATTGTGATTACTATCTAAAATATCATTAAAAATTATTTGATTATTAATATTAATTTTATTTTTTTTAATTGAACGTCTTATAGATGGAGTAAGATACTCTTTATTTTTTGAAACAACACAATTAATTTGTTCCTTATTTATAAACTTTTTTTGTGAATCTGGTAAATATTTTTTTTTTTCTGAAAGCTTGTGATTAATAGTATTATTTTTTATGATATCTAATTGGTCTATTTCTCCTAATATTTGATGAGAGTTAACTATTTTACCTTCTTTCTCTAAAATTAATTGCAATATACCATTACATGGAGCAGATACTTCTAATGTTACTTTATCTGTTTCAAGATCTACTATATTATCATTATAGTAAACTATATCTCCGATTTTTTTATGCCATCTTACAATTGTTGCATTGTTAATAGATTCTGGTAATTCTGGAACAAGAATATTTATTTTTTTCATTCTTTATCCTGTTATTTAATAAATGTTTAATGCATTATTAATTATGTTTTCTTGTTGTTTTTTATGTATAGAAATAGAACCAACTGCAGGTGAAGCAGAAGCTGGACGTCCAATATATTTTAATGATAATGATGATGGTAATATTAAATTTAAATAATATTGTACATATAACCATGCACCTTGATTACAAGGTTCTTCTTGACACCATACAAAATCTTTTACATAAAAGTAATTATTCAATATCTTTAAGATCTCATTTTTAGGAAACGGGTATAATTGTTCAAATCGAATTAAAATAACATATTTAATGTTATGTTTGATTTTTTTATTTAATAAATCGTAGTATATTTTTCCAGAACAAAAAATCATACGTGTTTCTTTTTTATTAATATTTTGTTTTTCAGCCAGTATTGTATGAAATGTTCCTTCCGATAAACTTTTTAAAGAAGAACTTGCCATAGGATGTCTTAAAAGAGATTTTGGTGTAAAAATAATTAATGGTTTATAGATTTTTTTGAATATTTGTTGACGTAAAAGATGAAATATTTGCGATGATGTAGTAGGTATACATATTTGAATATTATTTTCAGCACAAAGTTGAAGAAATCGTTCAATTCTAGCAGATGAATGTTCAGGCCCTTGTCCTTCATAACCATGAGGTAAAAAAATAACTAAATTAGACTGTTTGTTCCATTTTTGTTCTCCAGAAGTAATAAATTGATCAATAACTACTTGAGCTCCATTAACAAAATCACCGAATTGAGCTTCCCAAATAGTTAATGTATGAGATGGAAATAAAGAATAACCATATTCAAAAGCTAAAACAGCTTCTTCTGATAAAACAGAATCCCAAATTTGAAATTTTCCTTGTTCTTTTCTAATATGATTTAAAGGAATATAAATAGAACCATCAATTTGATCATAAATATATGCATGACGATGAAAAAATGTCCCCCTACTTACATCTTCTCCAGAAATACGACAAGAAATCCCTTTATCAATAATAGATGCATAAGCTAATGTTTCCGCTGCTCCCCAATCAAATAACCTCAATTCTTGAGCCATTTCTAATCGTTCTTGATATAATTTTTTCACCCGATTATGTGTGTGAATTGATTGAGGAATATTATTAATTAATAAAGCTAATTTTTTTAAATTAATCAAGTTTATGTTTTGTATATTCTTATGTTTTAAATCAATTCTATTTATTTCATTTTTAAAAAAAATTTCTTTAGATTTTGAAAAAATATTTTTACCATGTTCTAATTTTAAATAATATTTTTTTATCATATCTTCATGATTTTCAAGTGTAATAATTTTTTGAGATATTAATAAATCAGCATATATTTTTTTTACGGTAGGATGAGATTGAATTTTTTGATACATAATTGGTTGAGTCACTGATGGTTCATCTACTTCATTATGTCCATGACGTCGATAACACACTAAATCTATTAAAACATCTTTTTTAAATTTTTTTCTAAAATTAAGAGCTAATTGAATAGAAAAAATAGACGCTTCTACATCATCTGCATTAACATGAAAAATAGGAGCGTCAATCATTTTAGCTATATCAGTGCAATATTTGCTAGAACGAAGATTTTTAGGATTAGAAGTAGTAAAGCCGATTTGGTTATTAATAACTATATGAATAGTACCTCCAATTTTATAGCCATTTGTTTGAGACATATTAAATGTTTCTTGTACTATACCTTGTCCGATAATAGATGCATCTCCATGTATACTAATAGGTAAAATATCATTATCCGTATTATTTTTTTGATCAATAAATGCTCGAGCCATTCCAGAAATAACAGGATTAATTATTTCTAAATGTGATGGATTATATGCCATTTGCATGATAATATTTTTTGTTTTATTTTTTATTTCAGCAATTCCACCAATATGATATTTTACATCACCACTAATTTTTTCAAGATAATTTACATCTAAAAATTCGTCAAATAATACCTTTGGATTTTTGTTAAAAACGTTCACAAGTACATTTAATCTTCCTCTATGTGCCATTCCTAATATTATTTTAGATATTTTATGTTTTTTTGAAAATCTAATAATTTCATGTAAAATAGGAATTAAACTTTCTGCTCCTTCTAAAGAAAAACGTTTTGTACCTGGAAATTGTTTTCCAAGGTGTTTTTCAAGAGCTTCAGCATATGTGATTTCTCTTAAAAAATTTATTTTTTCTTTTGTATTAAATAAGTTCTCATTAAAATAGGATTCTATATAATCTGTAATCCATTTTTTTTCTAATAAATTATCTATATACATATATTCAAAACCAATAGAATTACAATATTTTTTCAATAATAGCTGATGTAAATGAATCACATTTGTTTCAAAATTAGTACAATTTTGAAAATTTATTTGTATTTTTTTATATAAATCTTCTTTTTTAAAATGATAAGTTTTTAATTCTAAATCTTTTATTTTTGTTTCATGCATTAATTTTAATGGATCAATTAAAGATTGATGAAAACCTTGTGTACGAAATGCATTAATAATAGAATTTATTTTATACATTATTAAACATTCACTATTTTTTATTTCTTTTTTTTTGTTTATTTGATTTTGACCATCTAACATTTCTAAAAATATTTTATGCCATGTAATATCTATAGATTTAGGATTTATTAAAAATTCTTGATACATGTTTTCTAAAATATCTTGATTATCTCTACATAACCAAGACATATGTAATAAATTTTTTATCTTATTTATTTTCATAATATTTTATTAAAAGTTTTATAGATTAAATTTTATGAATATTTGAAATAAAATATATATTTATAAACATTTATAAATGTTTTAATTATTATATATTCACAAATTATAGTTGTAATTAAAAAAAAATTATGCGGGATTATTGATATCAATAAATTGAACATCAAGGAAATATTTTTTTTGTAACCATTTTCCTAATGATTTAATACCATCTTTTTCGGTAATATGATGCCCTAAAGAAAAAAAATGTATACCTAACTCTTTAGAAATATGCATAGTTTCTTCTGAAATTTCACCAGTTAAAAAAGCATGAATGTTAAATTTATATGCTTGTTTAATAAAACTTTGCCCTCTACCACTACACCAAGCAATACGATTAATATATAAAGGAGCATTTTCATATAAATGTATCGGTGTAATTTTAAACTGATTTTTTATTTGATTTACAAGTGTATCACCTGTAATTTTATTTTTCATAATTCCCCAAAAAACATAAGGTAAAACATTTCCTTTAACAGAAATATTTAATTTTTTAGCAATTTGTGCATTATTACCTAATTCTGTATGAATATCTAATGGTAAATGCCAACTATATAAATTAATATTATTGGTTAGTATGGTTTTTAATCTTTTTTTTTGCATATTATGAATATATCTAGTTTCATTTTTCCAAAAATAACCATGATGAACTATTATAGCATCAGCATTATAATATACTGCTTTTTCTAATAAATCTTGACAAGCAGTAACTCCTGTAATAATTTTTTTTACTACTGATCTACCTTCAATTTGTAGACCATTAGGAACAATATCATCATATTGATGAGAAGCTAATTTATAATTAATAATTTCTTCTAAATCAAAATTATTCATATTTTTTAGACCTTATTTTTATATTTTAATTTTATTTTATTAAATATTAATAAAAATTTTTTTCTACTGATAACATAATTAATAATAGGCTCGGGATAATCTAATTTAGATTGTGTTTTTTTAGACCATTCATATGGTTGATGAATGTACTGATTAGGAACATGTTTTAATTCTGGAATAAATTGTTTTATAAAACTACCAGACATATCAAACAATTTTGATTGATATAATGGATTAAAAAATCTAATATAAGGAACAGAATCACAACCAATGGATGCCGACCATTGCCATCCTCCATTATTTAATGCTAAATCTCCATCAATTAAACGAGACATAAAATATTTCTCTCCTTGTCTCCAATCAATAAAAAGATTTTTTACTAAAAAACTTGCTGTAATCATTCTTAATCTATTATGCATCCAACCTAATTGATTTAACTGTCTCATGCTTGCATCTATAATAGGAAATCCTGTATTTCCTTCTTTCCATGCATTTAAATATTTTATATTATCGATCCAATCAATATTTTTTTCCCATTTTGTTAATGATTGAAATTTACTAATTTCAGGAAATCCAATTAATAAATGATAATAAAATTCACGCCATAATATTTGGTTAAACCAAGTAGAATTAAGAATGTTTTTAAATGATTCTTGATTTTGTATGTTTCTTAGCATTATTAAACAATGTCTAGACGATATTATTCCTGCAGATAAATATGGAGATAACATACTAGCACTATCTATCAAAGAAAATTTTTTTTTCAAAGCATAGTTTTTAGTTTTATATGTACAAAAATTTTTTAAACGACTAATAGCTTCTTTTTCTCCAATAGGAAAAATATTTGTATTAAAATTAATCATTAAATTATTTTTAGGTAAAGAAGTAAAAAAAATATTTTTTTTCAATTTTCTTGGAGATGGAAGAAGTAGATTATTTAATTTATTTTTATATAAATGTTCAACAATTTTTTTCTTAAAAAAAGAAAAAATTTTATATGTTTGATTATTATTATTTTTAATAATTTTGTGAGAAACTAAAAGATTATCGTGAAAACCTTTAACTACATAACCTTTTTGAGAAAGTTTTTTTTTTACTAAACAATCTCGTTTACGTTCATTAATTTCATATTGATAGTTATAAAATACATTATTAATTTTATATTTTTGACAAAAGTATAGTAAATATTTTACTGAATGTAAAAAATCAGTAGATTCATGGTAATATAAAACAATATTTAATTTAAATAATTCCTTTTTTAAAGACTCTAAATTGTAATATATGAAAGATTTTTTTTTAACAGACATACCATGATTATTCCATTGATCAGGAGTAGCTATAAACAAACTAAAAACTTGATCTTCATTAGATTTGCAAGCTTGATACAAAGCTATATTATCTCGTATACGTAAATCATTTCGGAACCACATTAAATTATTTTGCATAATTTTTATATTAAATATTTATTAATTTTTTAAAATATTTTATATGAGATATGATTATTTATATATAAAAATATTTTAATTGCTGTTCAATATAAAAAAAATATTTTTAAATTGAAGTTATTCTAAATATTAATTTTACAATAATATTAAAAAACTATTTTTTATTTTTCTTAACGAAAAATATTTATTAATAATTTAGAATTTAATAAATATAATATAGATAAAATAGAAAAAAATCGAGTAACAATTTCTTTATTTAATTTTTTGATAATATAAATGTTAATTATTTTTTATATCATAATTATTTTATTTAGCATTTTTTATTCAAAATCAATAATATAAATAGACTACTAATATATATATTTTTAAAATATATTGTATTAAAGGATGTAATAATGAAAAAAATAGGTATTTTCTTTGGAAGTGACACTGGCAATACAGAAAAAATAGCTAAATTAATTCAAAAATATATTGGTAATGATATTGCGATATTACATGATATTGGTGCATCTTCACGACAAGATATTGAAAAATTTAAATTTTTAATACTAGGAATTCCTACTTGGTATTATGGAGAAGCTCAATGCGATTGGGATGATTTTTTGCCAACTTTAAAAAAAATTAATTTTTTAGATAAAACAATTGCATTATTTGGATGCGGCGATCAAGAAGATTATAGCGAATATTTTTGTGATGCTATGAGTTTAATTTACAAAATTATAAAAAAAAATAAAGGAAAAATTATTGGAAAATGGTCTACAAAAGAATATTGTTTTGAACAATCGAAAGCTTTATTAAATAAAGAATATTTTTTTGGATTAGTTTTAGATGAAGATCGACAACCAGAAAAAACTAAGATTAGAATTAAACAATGGTTAGAATATATCCTTCCGCATTTTACTTAAAGTGATTTAAATCATTTTTTTTATTTTTTAAAAACAGTTCTAAAAAATAAACAATATTAGATTTATAATTATTTTAAAATTAGTTAATTTTTATATAAATTAATATGATTTTTAATAACAATGATACTATATCATTAAATTATATTTAATTTTATTTATGTTTAATAGTCCATGTTATATTTAAAAAAATATTTTGAAATATGTAAATGCAGTATTAAGTTCAATACTTAATACTGCATTTTTTTTAAAAATCTATAAAAATAATTTATATATTATATAATTAATGATTTTTAATAAAAAAGTATATTTATATCATGTTACAAAAAATATGATTATATTTTATATTTTCATATCAGATATCAAGCAAACTAAATCAAGTACTTTACTAGAATAACCAGTTTCATTATCATACCAAGAAATCAATTTAACGAAATTATTATTTAAAGATAGACTGGCTTTTGCATCAAAAATAGAAGTTAATTCTTGACCATTAAAATCTGTAGAAACAACTTCATCTTCAGTATATCCTAAAATTCCCTTCATATCTTCTTGAGAAGATTTTTTAATTATTTCACATATTTCATGATATGTAGCAGATTTTTTATAGCGTACGGTTAAGTCTACTACAGATACGTTGGATACTGGAACGCGAAAAGCTATACCAGTTAATTTACCATTTAGGTTTGGTAAAACTTTACCAACAGCAATTGCAGCTCCTGTAGAAGAAGGAATAATATTTTGTAATGCCCCTCTACCTCCTCTCCAATCTTTTTGAGAAGCGCCATCAACAATTTTTTGTGTAGCTGTACTAGCATGTACTGTTGTCATTAATCCTTCAATAATTTCAAGTTCATTATCTATTACTTTAGATAAAGGAGCTAAGCAGTTGGTTGTACAAGATGCATTAGAGACAATTTTTTCTCCTTTATATTGATCAAAATTAGCACCTCGTACAAACATTGGTACATCATCTTTTGAAGGCCCTGTAATCACTACCTTTTTTGCTCCAGATAAAATATGTTTATGTGCTTTTTCATGTGTTAAAAAGAGACCTGTAGATTCAATTACTACATCAATATCTAAGTCACCCCACATTAATTGTTCAGGATCTTTGATTGATGTAATACGAATTTTTTTATTGTTGATAACAATATTATTATTTATTACTTCAATATTTTTTTCAAACACACCATGTGTTGAATCATATTTTAACATATAAGCAATATATTCAGGACTTAATAAATCATTAATAGCTACGATATCAATACCTAAACGTTTTTGAGCCAGTCTAAATAATACACGTCCAATACGACCGAATCCATTAATACCAACTTTAATAGCCATATTTTCACCATTTTAAAAAGAAATTATTTTTGAAATATGTAATTAATATTCTTTTAGTATATTACTAGGATTAATTTTTGAAGCATAATATGCTGGATACCAATTTGTTATAATTCCTATGATTATAGTACTAATAAATATATTAATTACATCTAATAAATTTATTTGTAAAAGAAAGAAATGATTATAATAAATATTATCTAATAAAATATTTCCTTTAAATTGTTTTTCTAAAAAAAACATTATTTTTTTGTAATGTGAGATAATGATTACACTTAAAGATAAACCTATAAAAGTTCCAATAAAAATAGAACGTAAACCGTAACATAAAAAAATTAGTTGAATCATTAAATTATTAGCACCCATACTACGTAAAATAGCAATATCTCGTGTTTTTTTAGATATCGTCATTAAAGAAATAGATGCAATACTAAAACATGAAATGATTACTAGTAATGAAAGAATTATATAAACAATTGTTTTAGTTTTTTGGATATCATGATATATAGATTGATAATTGTTAATCCAGGTATACACAAGAAGAGGAGTATGTATTTTTTTTAAAATATTTTTTATGACTATATCTACATTTAATGGATGATCTATATGTAATTCAATACTATCAATTTTATTACTAATTTTAAAATATTCTTTAAAAAAATCAAATGGAATATATACAATATTTGAATCTAATACTCCATTAGATTTAAATATATTTACAATTTTAAAAGAAAAATATTTAATTTGAATATTAAAACTATTATCTTGATTTAAAAAAATTAAATTAATTGAATCACCTATTTTAATTGATAAATGATTTGATAAATAAGATGAAATAATAATTTTATTTATATTTTTTTTTTTATAAAAATATTATCTTGATTAAGAGAAATAAAATTTTTTTTTAAATATTCAATATTACTAAAACTTTTGATTTCGACTGTTTTAAGTTTGTTATTAAAAGTTAGTAATCCGTTAATTAAAATGTATGGTTCAGCATAAGAAACATCTGTAATAGTATTTATTTTTTTTATTGTATCTTTCCAAGTTAGATTAGATTGATTAGTAAATGTTATAATTGCATGAGGTATAGTTGATAAGATTGTTTGATTTAATAGTTTTTGAAAACCATTTAATGCACTAAAACTCATCATTAATGCAAATACACTAATAAATATACCTATCCTAGATAATATAGTAATAAAAAATATTGTATAATTTGTTTTTTCTTTAAAATATATTTTTCTTGCAATAAAAAAAGGTAAAAAATTCATTCAATAAATCCTTTTTTAATTTTCATGATTAAATAATTTCCCATTTTTTATCTGAAATAAATAAGGCATTTTTTTTATTAAGTTATAGTCATGTGTCACAATAATAAAAGAAGTCTGAAAATTAGCATTAAATTCAAATATTAGATTTAAAATAATATTAACATTATATTGATCTAAATTACCAGTTGGTTCATCTGCTATAATTAAATCTGGTGTATTTACAAATGCTCTAGCAATAGCAACACGTTGTCTTTCACCTCCAGAAATTTCAGATGGATATTTTTTAATTTTATGTTCTAATTTTACTTTTTTTAATATTGTATATGCTATTTCTTTAGATTTTTTTATACTGTTATTATTAATTAAAAGCGGCATGGCAACATTTTCTAAAACATTAAAATCTAACATTAAATGATGAAATTGATAAATAAAACCTAATTTTGTATTTCTAAATTTTGCAATTTCATTCGATGTCATAGAATTAAATGATTGACCATTAAATAACACACTTCCAGAAGTAGGAGTATCTAATCCAGAAAGTAAATGTAAAAAGGTTGTTTTTCCTGAACCCGATTCACCAATAATACCCGAAATATCTCCTTTTTTTAATTTAAATGATATTTTTTTTAAAATATCATAATGTACATCTTGATATTTATAAGATTTGCTTAACTTGATACATTGAATTATAATATTATTCATTAGATAATACTCGAGCTGATTTTGATTGTACAGCATTCCAAGTAGGATACAATGTTGAAAAAATAGCAAGCAATATAGATATCATATTAATACATAAAATTTGAGATGGTATCATAATTATTGATATATCATTTTCTTTAAAACAATAACTAATAAAAAATTTTAAAAAATCATTTTGCATTATTAATACAATTGCAATAATAGTTCCTATAATACTTCCAATAATAGCATTTCCTGAACCAAATATAATAAATATTAACATAATTTTCCAATTAGATAACCCTTGTATTTGTAAAATTGCAATAACATATTTATGTTCTACTATATATGTAGTTAAATTTATGAAAATATTTAAAATAGATATGATTAAGATTAAAAAAAATAAAAATAACATAATATATTTTTCAATCTTCATTGCTTTAAATAATTCACCTTTTTGTAGCTTCCAATCAATTAATGTTAACTTATTTATTATTTTTTTAAATTCATATAAATTTAAATTTAATGGATCATGTAACCATATTCTCCAACCACTAACATAATTTTTAGAATATTTTAAAAAATTCAAACTATCTTTTTTATTCATTATGATTTGATAATAATCAATTTCATTTTGAGTAGAAAAAATATTAACAATTTTAAATATATGTTGATTAAAAATTTGTCCTGAAAAATTATTTTTTTTATTAGATAAAAGTATTAAATTAATTTTATCGCCAACATAAACATGAAGTTTTTTAGCTAAGTGTGTTCCAATGACTATATTATATTGACCTGGATTGAGTATTTTTAGAATATCTTTTTGATTGTAATTTTTTATATTATAATTATTAGTTTCATCAATACCAATAATTTCTGCTATAGAAATATTATTTTTACTTTGAACAATAATTTCTTTTGTAATTAAATCAGAAACTTTTTTAATGTTATTGATGTTTAAAATTTGTTTAGGAAAATCTGATTTTTTAACATATTGATCATGGTTAGTGATAATTAGATGAGGAATGAAAGATATAATATTTTTTTTAAAGTTATTTTCAGATCCATTTATAACAGATATTGTAATCACAATAGAAAATGTACTTATCATAATACTAGTAATGGATAAAAAATAAAATTTTTTAAAATTAGGTAAATTAATATTCCATAAATAACGTAAAGCAATAAAGAGATATATAGGTTTATACATTTTTTTGAAATCTTTAAATTAATAAAAGTCTTTTATTGTTTAAGTATTTTATTAAAAATAAAAATTTTTAATATTAAAAAAATATATTGATATATAAAAATTAATAAAAATTTATATATTTTTTCATCTTAAATTATATTATGAACTATTACATAGTACATATTAATATTTTACACTTCAAAATAATATTTGAAAATTTAAAAGTATATTTATCAATCTTAAAAATATTATTGAAATAATATTTATGTCATTCGACATTATATTACTGACATATTATTTGAAAATAGTTTTATGAAATATTTTTAATAACTAAAATTATTACATAATATTTTATTAAATAATATATTTGAATAATCTTAAAAAAAATCAGAATACATATTGATAATTATATGTATTATAAGAAATATACAATACCATTTAGATTTTATATATATTAAAATTTATTAACAATAAAATAATTTATTAAAAATTAATAATTATTTTTTTTAAAAAATTATATTCTATGAAAATTACAGAAAAAAAAGTATTAAAAAATCAAAATAATATTAATTTTAAATATAAAAAAATATTAATTTTATTTAAAGATATTAATAATCAAAAAAAAATTAATAAATTATTATCTTGCGTATCTTCATTTTCAGGAAAAATAATTTTTTCTTTAACAGAAAATAAATATTTAAAAAAGTTTTTACAATTTTTAAAAAAACATAATATATATCCAAAATATATCAAAAATATTCTTAATATAAATCAAAATATTGATTATTTTTATATGATCGATAACATTCAAAATAGTTTTTTAGATAAAAAAAATAATATTTTATTCATTTGTATTGAAGATTTATTACCAGAATTAATTAATCATCAAAATGATTCTGATATAAAAAAAAATATTAATCTTTCTAAAAAGGGGAATCTATCTCAGTTAATTTTCAATCATCCTATTATACATATTGAACATGGAATAGGAAGATATAAAGGTTTAACTACTATTAAAACAGCTAGTATACAATCAGAATATTTAATTATTGCTTATGCAGAAGGAGATAAATTATATGTACCAGTATCATATTTACATCTTATTTTACCTTATAATGAAACATCAATAGAAGATGCTCCTCTGCATAAATTAGGAAGTGAAGAATGGAATAAAGAAAAAAATAAAATTAGTAATATTATTCATGATCATGCATCACATTTGTTAAAAATTCATGCAAACAGAGCAATTCAAAAAGGCTATGTTTTTAAAATAGATATAAAATTATATAAACAATTTTGTAATGATTGTCTATTTCAAATCACAAAAGATCAACATGCAGTAATGACATCTGTGATAGAAGATATGTCAAAATCTATCCCTATGGATCGTTTAATTTGTGGTGATGTTGGTTTTGGTAAAACAGAAATTGCAATGCGAGCAGCTTTTATATCTGTTTCTAATAACAAACAAGTTGTTGTGTTAGTACCAACTACTTTATTAGCACAACAACATTATGAAAATTTTAAAAAACGTTTTTGCAATTATTCTTTTTCGATTAATATATTATCTAGATTTCAAACATTAAAAGAACAAAATATCATTTTTCAACAATCTGAAAATGGAAAAATTAATATTGTAATAGGTACTCATAAATTACTTTTTAAAAAAATAAAATGGTTTAATCTTGGATTGTTAATTATTGATGAAGAACATAGATTCGGAGTACATCATAAAGAAATTATAAAAAAAATGTATTCTAATATTGATATTCTAACTTTAACCGCTACACCAATACCCCGAACTTTAAATATGGCAATGACGGGTATAAAAGATTTGTCTATTATTTCTAGTCCTCCATCTACGAGACTAGCTATTAAAACTTTTATTCAAGAATATAATCCTTTATTAATAAGAAAAATAATATTACGTGAAATAACACGAGGCGGACAAATTTATTACATATATAATAAAGTTCAAAATATCATCAATGTTGCTAAAAAATTATCAATATTAATCCCCGAAGCAAATATTAGAATCGGACATGGTCAAATGAATAATATTGATTTAAAAAAAGTTATGCATGAATTTTATAATAATCAATTTAATGTTTTAGTTTGTACTACAATTATTGAAAGCGGTGTTGATATACCTAAAGCAAATACAATTATTATTGAAAATGCAGATCATTTTGGATTATCTCAACTTCATCAACTTCGCGGTCGTGTTGGAAGATCGAATAATCAAGCATATGCTTTATTATTAGTGAATAATTTTAAAACAATTACTTCAGATGCAAAAAAAAGATTAGAAGCAATTTCTTCAGTAGATAATTTTGGTGGTGGTTTTTCTTTATCTAATCAAGATCTTGAAATTCGAGGGGTAGGTGAAATTTTAGGTCAAGAACAAAGTGGTCATATAAAAAATATAGGTTTTTCTTTATATATAGAATTATTAAATAATGCTGTAAATTTATTAAAAAAAGGAAAACTATTTTCTCAAAATAAAAGATTAGAAAAATCATTAGATATTAAATTATATGTCTCTTCTTTATTACCTGATGATTATATTTTAGATGTAAATACACGATTATTTTTTTATAGAAGACTTTCTAATGCTATAAATGAAAAAGAAATAGAAGAAATACAAAATGAACTAATTGATCAATTTGGAAAATTACCTGATTTTGCTAAAAATTTAATTATAATTGCTAAGATTCGATTAATAGCTGATCAAATTGGGATTAAATATATAAAATCTAATCATAAAACAGGATTAATAAAATTCTATAATGAAAATTTTTTAAATATTAAATATTTACTTAAAATATTTCAAAAAGAACCTCATATTTGGAAAATGGTTGATACAACAAAAATCAAGTTTATTATTCATTTTGATAATGATTATTTACGTCTTAAGTGGATTCTAGATATATTAAAAAATTTATATAATCATAATGTATAAATATTTCTTATGTAATGTTATCTGAATAAAATTCAATCAATTTTGTATTATGTTAATTTTAAAAAATTTTTAAGTATTGTTGTGTGATTAAAATATCAAAGGAATTATATGAAAAGAATAGTTTATATTTCTAATTCAGATAGTCAGAGTATAGAAGTATGGAATTTATGCGATAATGGAAAGATGCATTTAATACAAACCGTAGATACATATAGTGAAGTTCAACCTATTAAAATTATTAAAAATCAAAAATTATTATATGCTGGACTGTCTAAAAATAATGAAATTATTACTTATAATATAGATGCAAAGGGTTGTCTTTATGAGAAGAGTAAAATTTCTTTTCCTGGAAAAGCAAATTTTCTTTCTTTTGATCAAAATCAAAAATTTTTATTTTGTAGTTCTTATCATACTAATTCTCTTATCGTTGCTCCATTAGATATGGATGGTCAACTTCAAAATCCTATACAAATTATTTATGATATAAAAGGTTGTCATGCTGCAAAAATAAATTATAAATATAATATCTTGTTTATTACTTCTCTAAAAGAAGATTGTATTTATTTATATTATTTAACATATTTTGGAATATTAAAAAATACTGAACAAAAAATACTTTATGCTCAAAAAAAATCAGGACCTCGTCATATTGCATTTCATCCTAATCAAGATGTTATTTATACTATCAACGAATTAAACGGGACAATAGATGTATGGAAGATATATAACACAAAAAATATCATAGAAATAAAAAATATACAAAATATACATATTACCGATAAACAATTTTTAAAACATTATTGGTCTGCTGACATTCATGTTACGTCATGCGGGCGTTTTTTATATGCTACTGATCGATTATTAAGCATCATTTCATTATTTTATATTAATCCAGATAATAATAAAATTATTTTATATAAAAGTTATCAAACAGAAGATCAACCTAGATCATTTTGTATTGATTATAAAGATCAATATTTAATAGTTGCTGGAGAAAAATCTAATACATTTATTATATATAATATTTCTCAAAGTACTGGAGAATTA